>NZ_JBMDWU010000387.1:0-27334 GCF_048594385.1 Micromonospora sp.
GCGGGCCGCGCCCGGGTGCCGGCGGGCCCCGGAGCCCCGGGGCCGCCGGCCGGCCGGTGGCCCCCCCCGCCCCCCCGGGGGGGCGGGGACGCCCGGACCCACCGCCCCCACCGGCCCCCGCGGGAGGCTCAGCCGGCGGTCAGCTCGACCGTCGGCGGACGCCCCTCGTCGGGGCTGTGCAGTTCGACCAGCCCGGCCGGGGCGGCGCGCCCCGGCCTCGGGTGCCAGGGCGCGAACGCCGCGACCATGGCGAGCAGGAGCCCGGCACCCGCTACGGCGAACACCACCAGTAGCTCGCGCCCCGCTCCCGACTCAGCGTCGCCCCCCATGGTCACCCCTCCCGTGCCCGGCCGTGCCGGCCGGTTCTTCCCCCGGGAGCAAGCTTCGACCAGTCGGGCCGAATGGAACAGTCACCGATCGGACGCAATAGAGCCGGCAAGCCGACCGACCCGGACGCATGATCACCGAGGGTCCACACCCGACCCCGTACCGTCCCCGAACTGCGACGACACGCGCCCCGCGCCACACCCGGCTGCAAGATCAACACGCCTGGGCCGATGGTGCGGTCACCCGGCCAGCCGTCACCCCAACATCGACCCACTTGAGTCAATCTCCGCCGAGTGGTCGAACCGACCGCCGCCGCCCAGGGTGATCGACTCAAGTGAGGCGATGTTGCGGCATCCTCAACATGCCGACACCGCGACATCGGCCCCGTTGAGTCGATCTCCGCCGAGCGGTCGATCCCGGGGCGCGCCAGCGACGGGACCGGGAAGGCGCGGCGGTCAGGCGGTCCGGGGGCGACGCGGACGGCGGGACCGGCCCGAGGTCCGGTGCGGACGGCCACCCTCGCCGCCGCCACCGACGGCGGCCCGCGAACGGCCACCCTCGCCACCGGCAGCATGGGACCGACCGCCCTCGCCACCGGCACGGGACCGGGCGGCCGGGGCGGGCTGCGGGACGACGATGGTCACCGGCACGCCGGACGGCTCACGGGCACCGGTCACCCGGGCCAGCGCGCCGTCGCCGAGGCGCACCTGGGTCGACTGCGGGGAGATGCCGGCGATGCTCATCAGCCGGGAGACGTCCCGGCGCTGCTCCGGCAGGACCAGGGTCACCACCTGACCGGCCTCACCGGCCCGCGCGGTCCGGCCACCCCGGTGCAGGTAGTCCTTCGCCTCGGTCGGCGGGTCCACGTTGACCACCATGTCGAGGCCGTCGACGTGGATGCCCCGGGCCGCCACGTCGGTGGCGACCAGGGCGGTCACCTGACCGGTGCGGAACTGCTCCAGGATGCGGGTGCGCTGCGGCTGGGACTTCCCCCCGTGCAGCGCCGCGGCGCGTACGCCCTTGGCGAGCAGCTGCCGGGCCATCCGGTCGGCGCGGTGCTTGGTCGCCATGAACAGGATGGTGCGGCCCTCACGGGCGGCGATCTGGGTCAGCGCGGCGGGCTTGTCGGCCGCGTCGACGTGCAGGACGTGGTGGGTCATCGCGGTCACCGTGGCGGTGCCCGGGTCCACCGAGTGCGACACCGGGTTGCTGAGGAACCGGCGCACGAGGCGGTCCACCCCGCCGTCCAGGGTCGCCGAGAAGAGCATCCGCTGGCCGTTCGGGGCGACCTGCTCCAGCAGCTTGGTCACCTGCGGCAGGAAGCCCATGTCGGCCATCTGGTCGGCCTCGTCGAGCACGGTGATGGCGACCTGGTCGAGCCGGGCGTCACCCCGGTTGATCAGGTCGTGCAGCCGGCCCGGGGTGGCGACCAGCACCTCGGCACCGGCGCGCAGGGCGTCCGCCTGCCGTTGCAGGGAGAGCCCACCGACCACGGTGACACAGCGCAGCCCCAGCGCCCGGGCGTACGGGGTGAGTGCCGTGGTGACCTGGGCGGCCAGTTCACGGGTGGGGACCAGCACCAGGGCGAGCGGACGGCCGGGGCGGGCCCGGTTACCGGCGGTGCGGTGCAGCAGCGGAAGCCCGAAGGCGAGGGTCTTGCCCGAGCCGGTGCGGCCCCGGCCGAGCACGTCCCGGCCGGCCAGCGAATCCGGCAGGGTGGCCGTCTGGATCGGGAACGGCTCGGTGATGCCCTGCTTGGTCAGCTCGGCGAGCAGCGCCGGCGCGAGGCCGGTCGCGGCGAAGGTGGGAATGGTCATGGTCATGCGGAATGCCTTCCTCGACGCGGCACGTGTCGAGGGAGGGCGCCGGGAGCCGGCGCGGTCGCCGACGGAGCAGTCCGTCGAGGACTCACAAGCACGAACCGATGGGATACGGGCCGGTCCGCCGCAGCACGCCGCGTCCCGCCGGAGCGGGGGGCGGCGCGGCGGACCGGTCCGTCACCAGGTCCGGAGGACCCGGTGGGTGTTACCGGTCGATCCGAAGATCAGAGCGGGCGGATGTTCTCCGCCTGCGGGCCCTTCTGGCCCTGGGTCACCTCGAACTCGACCCGCTGGTTCTCGTCCAGGCTCCGGTAGCCGGAGGACTGGATCGCCGAGAAGTGGGCGAAGACGTCGGCGCCGCCGCCGTCCGGGGTGATGAAGCCGAAGCCCTTGTCAGCGTTGAACCACTTGACGGTGCCAATTGCCATCTGTTTCGTCTCCTTGACGGAACGTCGGACCCGCACCTGTTGCGGGCCCGAAGAGCAGCGCTCCGCGCGGGGTGCGCGAATCGCCTGTTGTTTTTGGTCGCCCCGCCCGGAGAGCTCCGGACACAACAAAGAGCGCCTGGGGCCACAATCCGCCAGGCGCACACAGAGTCTCTGGAAACCAAAACTGCAACAAGAACAACCTACCACGGATCTCCCGCCGCGCCACCCCCCACCGGATTTTCCGGCAACCCGGCGATGATCGCGGTCAGCCCGTCGGCGTCCAGCAGGTCGGCCGGGCGCACCGTCACCCCCTCCCGGACGTAGTGGAAGGCGGCCCCCACCCGGTCCACCGGCACCCCGGCCAGCTCCGCCCAGGCCAGCCGGTAGACGGCGAGCTGCACCGCGACCACCCCGGCCTCCGCGCCGGTCGGCTGCTGTCCGGTCTTCCAGTCAACCACGTCGTACCGGCCGCCGGGGCGGGAGAAGACGGCGTCCATCCGGCCCCGGACGACCACCCCGGCCAGCACTGTGGCGAACGGCACCTCCACCTCCACCGGCACCCGGTCGGCCCACTCGCTGGCCAGGAAGCGCTCCTGGAGCTCGGCCAGCGCCCCGTCGGGCGCGGCGTCCGCGTCGGCGGCACCCGGCAACTCGTCCACGTCGAGCAGCCGGTCGATCCCGAACCGGGACTCCAGCCAGGCGTGGAAGGCGGTGCCCCGCCGGGCGTACGGGCTGGGCGGGGTGGGCATCGGCCGGCGCAGCGTACGGGCCAGTTGGGCCGGGTCCCGGCGCAGGGCCACCAGCTGGGTCACCGACAGGTGGTCGGGCAGCGTCACCTCGACCGCCTCGGCCTGCCGCAGCAGCTCCGCCCGCTCGGCCAGGAGCAGGTCCGCCTCCCGCCGCCACCGCACCACCTCCGGATCGGCCTCCGGATCGGGCTCCGGACCGGCCGCCTGCGGATCAGCCGCCTCCCCGCCCGTCACCTGCGGGCCCGCCGGCTGCGGATCAGCCAGGTCACCGCTGGCCGGGGCGAGCGCACGGCGGGCCGCGTCGGGGTCGGCGAGGAAGCGGCGGACCAGGGCCGCCGCCTCGGTCAGCGCCGGCCGGCGCGGGCCCAGCGGGTCGGCCGGCCACTCCGCCCGCAACACCAGCGCGGTGGTCGGATTGACCGCGTCACCTGCCGGTTCGGGTGCCCACTCGTCGATCAGCAGTCCGTCGCCACCGGCCAGGCAGGCGTCGTACACCTCACGGAGCAGCACCGACGGGCCCCGGAACCGCTTGGTCCCCTCGCCCCACCAGTACCCGGAGCAGAGCAGCAGCCGCCGGGGGCGGGTCACCGCCACGTACGCCAGCCGGCGCTCCTCGCGTTCGTCGTGGGCCCGCCAGGCGTCGGTGAAGTCGGCCACCGCCCGGGCCACCCCCCGCTGGTCGGTCACCTCGGCCAGGTCGAGCGCGGGCAGCCCGTCGGCGTCCCCGCGCAGCGGGAACGGCAACACCCCGAGCCCGCCCAGCCAGTGGTCGGAGTTGCGGACCTGACCGGGCCAGCCGCCCCGGGTCAGCCCGGCGACCGCGACGACGTCCCACTCCAGCCCCTTGGCGGCGTGCGCGGTGAGCACCTGCACGGCACCCTCCACCACCTCCACCTCGCCCGGGGACAACCCCCGCTCCTCGTCCTCGGCGGCGGCCAGGTAGGCCAGGAAACCGGCGAGCGTCGCCGCCGGGGTCTCGCCGCTGAACCGGGCCGCCACGTCACCGAGCGCGTCCAGGTGCCCCCGGGCCAGTCCGGCGTCGCCGGTGCCGTCCCGGCCGGCCCGGACCGCCACCTCGACGTCCAGGCCGATGGTGCGTTCCACGTCCGCGATCAGCTCCGGCAGCGTCTGGTCCAGCCGGTAGCGCAGCAGGGCCAGTTCCATCCCGTACGACCGCAGCCGCGCGTAGCCCTCCGCCGAGTACGCCTGCGCCGGCCCCAGGTCGGCCAGCGCCTCCACCAGGGTCGCCTCGTCGAGGGCGTCCACCACGATCTCCGGACCGTCGTCGCCGGTCACCTCCCGGCGGGCGCGGGCGATGGCGCGCGCCCGCCGGTGCAGGGCCACCAGGTCACGTGGCCCGATCCGCCAGCGTGCCCCGGTCAGCAGGCGCAGCAGGGCCGCGCCGTCGGTCGGGTCGGCGAGCACCCGCAGGGTGCAGACCACGTCCCGTACCTCCGGGGTGTCCAGCAGCCCGCCCAGGCCGACCACCTCGACCGGCAGCCCCCGGGCCCGCAGGGCCGCCTCGATCGCCGGGATCTGGCTGCGGACCCGGACCAGCACGGCGGTGGGGGGCCGCTGCGGCACCGGGATGTGCTCGGGCAGCGCGCCGGGCATCCGGGCCGCCCCCCGCCAGGCAGCGAGCACGCTGTCGGCGATCCAGCCCGCCTCGTCGACGTACGTGGGCAGCAGCGCGCAGTGCACGGTGCCGGCGGCCCGCCCGCGCGGGCTGCGGTGCGGGATCGGGTCGCGGACGCTCAACGCGGCGTGCAGCTCCGGCACCCGGGCGCCGGCCGCGCGCAGCGGCACCGACAGCGCGTTGGCCACCCCGAGGATCTCCGGCCGGTTGCGCCAGCTCGTGGTGAGGCTCATCGCCCCGGCGGGGGTGCCGTCGGCACGGGCGAAGTCGGTGGGGAACCGGTCGAGCGTGCCGGCGCTGGCCCCCCGCCAACCGTAGATCGACTGGCAGGGGTCGCCGACCGCGGTGACCGGGTGACCGCCGCCGAACAGGTGGTTGAGCAGCACCACCTGGGCGTGGCTGGTGTCCTGGTACTCGTCGAGCAGCACCACCCGGTACCGGTCCCGCTCGACCGCGCCGACCGCCGGGTGGTCGCGGGCCACCCGGGCGGCGCGGGCGAGCTGGTCGGCGAAGTCCATCGCCTCGAAGTCGTCCTTGCGCCTGGCGTACGCCCGCACCAGCGGCAGCAGCTTCAGCCGGGTGCGTTGCAGCTGGAGGGCCTTGCGGACGTCGGCGTAGACCCGGCCCGGGTGGGACTGCACCTCGGCGAAGAACCGGCCCGTCCAGGCGGCCAGGGTGTCCGGGTCGACCAGGTGTTCGTCCAACTCGCCGGCCAGGGCGAGCACGGCGTCGGTGATGGTGCTGGGCATCCGGTCGACCTCGGCCATGTCGCCGTCGTAGTTGCGCACCAGCAGGTCGACGAGTTGCCACCGGGACGCCTCGGTGAGCAGCCGGGTGGTCGGCTCGTAGCCGGCCCGCAGCCCGTGCTCGGTGACGATCCGCCCCGCGTACGAGTGGTAGGTGGCGACGGTGGGCTCACCGGCCAGCGGATCGTCGAGCGGGTTGCGGGCCCGCCGCCCGAGCCGCCGCACCAGCTGGTCGAGCCGGGTACGCACCCGGTGCGCCAGCTCACCGGCCGCCTTGCGGGTGAAGGTCAGCCCGAGGATCTGCTCCGGGCGGACGTAGGAGTTGGCGACCAGCCAGACCACCCGGGCGGCCATCGTCTCGGTCTTGCCCGAACCGGCGCCCGCCACCACCAGCAGCGGCGCGACCGGCGCCGCGATGATCGCGGCCTGCTCGGTCGTGGGGGCGGGCAGCCGCAGCAGCCGGGCCAGCTCCACCGGCGTGTAGCGCGGCCCGGCGTCGGCGGTGCGCGGCGCGGGAGTGGCGGCGCTGAACAGGGTCGGCTGGGTCACCGCTCTCCCCTCGTCGCACACCGCGGCCCCGGCCGCCCGGTCGTCGGCGGCGCGGCCGACACGTTCACTCCCCGCCCGCCCGGTGCTCGCCGGTCGCCGGCGGCTCGACGACCTGCCGGCCCTGACCGGAGACCGGGCAGCTGGTCCGCACCGGGCAGACCCGGCACTTCGCGTTGGCGACGGCGGCGAAGGTCGAGGCGGCCATCGTATCGGCGGTGCGCCGGACCAGGGCGGTGGCCCAGCCCGCCTCGGGGCCCTGCCCGGCGGCGGCCTGGGTCTGCTCGCGGGCGTCCTTCGCGCCGGTGCCGAGCTGCACCAGCGCCGCACCCCCGGCCTCGTCGCCGAACTCGGCGAACCCGCCCGCCTCCACCGCCGCCTGGTACGCCCCGAGCTGCGGATGCTCGGCCACCTCCCGCTCGGTGACCGTCGTCGACTTGCCGGTCTTGAGGTCGATCACCACGAGTCGACCGTCGGCGTCGACCTCCAGCCGGTCGACCCGGCCGGTCAGCTCGATCGGACGGGTCGGGTCGTCGAGGCGGACCGCGAACTCGTGTTCGATGGCGAGCAGCCGGCGCGGGTTGCCGGCCAGCCAGCGCAGCAGCTTGTCCACCATGGCCTCGGCGCGTTCCCGTTCCGGACCGACCATCCATCGGGCCGCCAACTCGATCGCGTCGAACCGGGCGGCCACGTACTCCAGCAGGGCCGTCCGGTCGGCGCTGGCGTCCTCGGCCAGCATCGCGGCGGCGTGCACCAGGTTGCCGACGCCCTGGGCGGCGCTGGCCGGCCCGCTACCGCCGTGCCGTTCGAGCAGCCAGCGCAGGCTGCACCGCAGCGCGCTCTCCATCCCCGACGGGGTGACCCGCACCGGTTCGCCCTCGTCGGCCAGCGGCCGGTCGTCCGAGAGGCTGCGCAGGCCCCACCAGTCGTCGGGATGCGCGCCGGGGATGCCGGCGGCGGCCAGCCGGGCCAGTTCGGCCGCCGCCGCACGCCGCCGGGCCACCGACGCCGCCGGATCGACGATCGCGGTACGCAGCTCCGCCACCAGCGCGGAGAGGGTGAGCGCCCGGGGTGGCCGCCCGACGGGCAGCTCCCGGGTCGAGCCCTCCCCCGGTTCCCCGGCCGGGTCCTCACCGGGCCCGCCGGGCAGGTCCCCGACCGCCATCCCGGGTGGCTGCTCGCCCACCTTCCCGGGGATCTCGCCCGTCTTCCCGGGGATCCCGTCGGATGACCGACCCGGTCCGCTGTCGGCCGCGTGACCCCGCTCCCCCTCGGCCGTCTCATCCCCCGTGCCGCCCTCACCGGGCCCGCCGCCGGGCGAGCCCGGGGTGGGGCTGCCGTCGGGGGCGATCGGGGTGGGGCCATCTCCGGTGGGGCCGTTTCCGTCCTGGTCGGTGACGCCGAGTTCGTGCAGGAAGCGGCTGGGCTGCTCCTCGTGGTCGTCGCCGCCGACGGCCGCCGAGGCGACGGCGGTGACCAGCAGCCGACGCCGGGCCCGGGTCACCGCGACATGGAACAGCCGGCGTTCCTCGTCGAGCAGGGCGGAGGTCTGGCCGACCAGGCTGGCCCGGGTGCCGGTGCCGTCCGCCCGGCCGACCAGCACGTCGACCAGCCGTTCGGAGCCGAGCAGGCTGCCCCGCAACCGCAGGTCGGGCCAGACGCCCTCCTGCACGCCGGCCACCGCGACCAGGTCCCACTCCAGGCCCTTCGCCGCGTGCGCGGTGAGCAGGCGGACCGCCTCGCCCCGGTCGGCGCTGGCCGCCAGGGTGTCGGCCGGCAGGTCCTGGCCGAGGACGTGGTCGAGGAAGACCTCGGTGCGCGCGCCGGGCAACCGGTCGACGAACCGGGCCGCCGCGTCGAAGAGCACCAGCACCGCGTCGAGGTCCCGGTCGGCAGCCTCGGCCCGCCAGCGCTGGGCGGTCTCGTGCTCCCCGGTGGCCGCCCGCCCCCGGTTGATCGCCCCGGCCCAGCGCTCGGCGAGACCGCTGGCGTCCCACACCGCCCAGAGCACGTCCTCGGCGGTCGCCCCGGGCACGGCCGCCGCCGTCCGCGCGGTGGCGAGCAGCTCCGCCACCGTACGGGCTGGCTCGACCCAGCGCCGTTCGATGCCGGCCAGCTCCGCCGGGTCGGCCAGCGCCTCGACGATCAGCTCGCCGGAGGGCCGCCGATCGCCCCGGGCCAGCGCGAGTGCCCGCAGCCCCTGCCGCAGCCGCCGCTCGGCGAGCGGATCGGCCCCACCCAACGGGGAGTGCAGCAGCGCGATCGCGGACTCCTCGTCGAGCCGGGCCGGTTCGAGCGCGCAGCGCAGCAGGAGCAGCAGCGGGGCGACCGCCGGTTGCAGGTGCAACGGCAGGTCCTCGCCGTGCACGACGGTGGGCACCCCGGCGGTGTGCAGCGCCCGGCGCAGCGACGGCAGGTGCAGGTGGGTCGAGCGGACCAGCACCGCCATCGCCGACCAGGGCACCCCGTCGAGCAGGTGGGCGGAGCGCAGCGCGTGGGCCAGCCAGGCGGCCTCGCTGGTGGCCGAGCGGAAGGTACGCACCTCGACGCTGCCGGGCGGCGCGTCGGGCAGGGGCCGCAGCCGCCGGTGCCCGGCGGGGCCGCGCAGCCGCCGGGCGAGTCGACCGGTGGCCCCGAGCAGCACCGCACCCGCCCGGTACGAGGTGGTCAGGGTGACCTGCGCCGCCGGTGCCCCGGAGGCGGTGCGGAACCGGTGCGGGAAGGCGGTCACCACGGCCGGGTCGGCACCCCGGAAGGCGTACGTGGAGGAGTCCGGGTCGGCGAACGCCACCAGGGACCGGCCACCGCCGGCCAGGACGGCCAGCAGGTCCTGTTGGGCCGGGTCGGTGTCGGCCAGCTCGTCGACGTAGACGTGGGCCAGCCGACGGCGTTCGGCCGCCATCAGCTCCGGATCGTCGAGGAGCATGCCGGTGGCCGCCCGCACCAGCTCGGCCGGGTCGTACGCCACGGAACCCCGGTTGCCGACGTCGCGCAGGGCGAGGACGGCGACGTACTCCCGCAGGAACCGGGCGGCGGCCGGCCAGTCGGCGCGGCCCAGCTTCTCCCCCAGCCGGGCCAGCTCCACCGGCCCGACGCCGCGTTCGGCGGCCCGCATCAGCAGGTCACGGAGCTGGGCGGCGAACGCCCGGGTACGCAGGGCGGGGAGCAGGTCGTCCGGCCAGCCGACCGGGTCGTCGCCGGGTTCACCGCCGACGACGTCGAGCAGCTCCCGGATGATCAGATCCTGGTCGGGGCCGGTGAGCAGCCGGGGGGATGGTTCGCCCCGCTCGGCGGCGGCCCGGCGCAGCAGCCCGAAGGCGTACGCCGGGAAGGTGCGTACCAGCGGTTCCCGCAGCACCCGGTGGCCGTCGGCGGCGATCCGGGCCTCGATCCGGTGCCGCAGCCCGGTGGCCTGCCGGCGGCTAAAGGTGAGCACCAGCAGGCGTTCCGGGTCGACCCCCTCGGCGACCCGGGCGGCGACCGCCTCGACCAGGGTGCCGGTCTTGCCGGTGCCCGGCCCGCCGAGGACCAGCATCGGCCCGTCGGTGTGCGCCACGACCTGCGCCTGGAGCGGATCGTGCCGCCGCCCGTCGGGGCGCACGGCATCGCCCGCCGACCCTCCGGGCCGCGGCTCCCCCTCGACGCCGGCACCGGCCCGACCCGGCCCCTCGGCCGGCCCGCCGTGCCGACCGTCCCCCCGAACGCTCGCGGCGGACCGCCCGTCCTGCGGGCCCGGTCCGGCAGGTCGGCGCACCAGCCGGTACCCCTGCACCCCCACATCCCACCACGCCGGTACGACACCACCCACCGCACCACCCCGCCCGGGTCCGACCCGGCGCGGCGTGTCCCGGCGCGGACCCGCGCGGCATGCCCCGGCCCGGCCCGGCCCCTCGGTCAGGGCAGCCGGGCCTCCAGGGCGTCGATCGCGGTGGCGACGGTCGGGGTGACCGTGAGCAGGTCCAGGCCGGCCGGCTTGAGGAAGGTCTGGTCGGTGATGGTGGCCAGCCAGTCGAGCAACGGACGGTAGAAGCCGTCGGTGTCGACCAGCACCATCGGCTTGGCGTGCATGGTCAGGGTGGCGGTGGTCCAGACCTCGAACAGCTCGTCCAGGGTGCCCAGTCCGCCGGGCAGGGTGAGGAACGCGTCCGACTTCTCGATCATGATGGTCTTGCGGCTGGCCATGCTGTCGGTGACCAGCAGTTCATCCGAGGCCAGGTCGGCGACCTCCAGGTCCACCAGCGCCTGCGGGATCACCCCGACGGTGCGTCCGCCGGCCGCCCGGGCCCCGTCGGCGAGGGCGCCCATCATGCCGACGCAGCCGCCGCCGCTGACCAGCGTGTGCCCGCGCCGGGCCAGCTCCGCGCCGGTCTCGGCGGCCAACTCCAGCCAGCGCTGGTCGAGGGTACGGGAGGAGGCGCAGAAGACACAGATCGCCGCCACCGGCTCAGCCCTCCCGACCGTCGACGATGCCCCGGCCCGCGCCACCGGACCCGGTGCCGTTGGACGCCGTACCCGGGGAGGGGGTGGTGGTGTCGGCGGCCCGGCGGGCGGCCTGCTGGTCGGCGGCGGTACGCGCCACCGCCGCCTCGCGGACCGCCTCCTGGTCGGCGGCGAGCGCCGCCTCGGCCTCAACGATGTGCCGGACCGCGGCGTCCACGTCGTCGGTGAGGCAGATCAGCTCCAGGTCCACCGGGCCGATCTTGCCCTCGGCGGCCATGCTGTCCCGCAGCCAGTCGAGCAGCCCCCGCCAGTAGTCGGTGCCCATCAGCACCACCGGGAACCGGGTCACCTTCCCGGTCTGCACCAACGTCAACGCCTCGAACAGCTCGTCCATGGTGCCGAACCCACCCGGCAGCACGACGAACGCCTGGGCGTACTTGACGAACATGGTCTTGCGGGCGAAGAAGTAGCGGAAGTCGATGGCCAGGTCGACCCAGTCGTTGAGCCCCTGCTCGAAGGGGAGTTCGATGCCCAGCCCGACGGAGAGGCCGCCGGCCTCGCTGGCCCCCCGGTTGGCCGCCTCCATCACGCCGGGGCCACCGCCGGTGATCACCGCGTAACCGGCCCGTGCGAGGCCCGCGCCCAACTCCTCGGCCAGCCGGCACTCGGGACTGTCGGGTTTACTACGGGCGGAGCCGAAGACGCTCACCGCGGGCGGCAGATCCGCTAACGTGTCGAAACCCTCGACGAACTCGGCGAGGATGCGCAGCGCCCGCCAGGCGTCCTTCGTCTTCCAGTCGCTGCGCCCCCGGGAGTCGAGTAACCGCTGGTCGGCAGTGCTGGTGGGGATCGCGCCACGGCGCAGCGTGACCGCCCCCCGGTGCCGCTCCGGATCGCGGCCCGACTGCCGCCCGTTGGTCTGACTCATGACAGCCACCGTAGTGGAGACGCACGTCAGGGCGGTGCCGGCCGACGGGTCGCAGAAAAAGTTCGCGATCTTGGGCAACTAATTCTGTCGCCCGTACGTCTTACTATTCACATACCGGGTATGGCCCGGCGCGCGCCTTCGGGGGAGGAGCAAGCGTGATCAGCAGCAACGAACGGATGCGGATCCGTCGGCAGATGCAGCGAAGGATCAACGAGGTGGTGGCCGAGCGCCGCCGCGCCCGACAGTTGGAGGTGCCGGTGGAGCCGGCCGCTCCGTCCGTCGAGCCCACCGAGCCGGACAATCCCCGCCTCACCAGCGTCTGACCCGACCGGCCCGACCCGCGTCACCCGGCCGGAGCCCCGGCCCGCACCACCCGACCGGCACGCCGCCTCACACCCCTGGCCGGCCCACGCTCCACGCGTACGTACCGAGGCCCCCGTGGTCCCCCGACCCCGGGGGCCTCACCACACCCACCCCAGCCCCGCCAACCCTCCGCCACGGCGTTGCCGCACTCGGTGATCAAGAGGTTTGCGTCACGGGAGAGCGCTCTCGATGACGCAACCCTCTTGATCACCGGGGCGAACCCGGGGCGGGGCGGGGCCGGGGTGGGGTGGGGGAGTCAGGCGGGGGTCAGCCAGCGGTGGAGGGTGGCGGCGCCGTCGCGGATCTTGGTGAGTTCGACGTGTTCGTCCCTGTGGTGGGCGAGGTTGGGGTCGCCGGGACCGAAGTTCAGCGCGGGGATGCCCATCGCCGCGAACCGGGCCACGTCGGTCCAGCCCAGCTTGCCGATCGGGGCGGCGCCCACGGCCGCCAGGAACTCCTGGGCCACCGGCGCGTCGAGTCCCGGGGCAGCCCCGGCCGCCGCGTCGGTGATCGCCAGGTCGTAGCCGGCGAAGACCTCCCGCAGGTGCGCCTCGGCCGCCGCCGGGTCACGATCCGGGGCGTACCGGTAGTTGATCTCGATTTCGCAGCGGTCGGGAACGACGTTGCCGGCCACGCCGCCGTCGATCCGAACCGCGTTGAGGCCCTCGCGGTAGTCGCAGCCGTCGATGGTGACCCGCCGGGCCTGGTACTCGCCGAGGCGGCGGAGCACCTCGCCCGCGCCGTGGATGGCGTTGACCCCGCGCCAGGAGCGGGCCACGTGGGCGCGTTCGCCCGGCACCGTGACGATCGCCCGCATGGTGCCCTGGCAGCCGGCCTCCACGATGCCGTACGTCGGTTCCAGCAGCACCGCGAAGTCGGCCCGCAGCCACTCCGGGTGGGCCTCGGCGACCAGGGTGAGCCCGTTGTACCGGGACTCGATCTCCTCGGCCTCGTAGAAGAAGTACGTCACGTCGTACCGGGGGTCGGGCAGGGTCACCGCCAGGTGCAGGGCGAAGGCCACTCCCGACTTCATGTCCGAGGTGCCGCAGCCGTACATCAGGTCCCCGCGCATGGTCGACGGGAAGTTGTCGTTGTGCGGCACCGTGTCCAGGTGCCCGGCGAGCACCACCCGCGAGGACCGGCCGAGATCCGTCCGCGCCATCACGGTGTTGCCGTGCCGGAAGGTGCTCAGGTGCGGCACCCGGCGCAGCACCTCCTCGACACAGTCGGCGATGGCCTTCTCGTCGAGGGAGACGGACTCGATGTCGACGAGGGCGCGGGTCAGTGCCACCGGATCGGCCAGGACCTCGGGGGTCAGCGGGTTCTCCATGATTCGCACGGTACCGTCCTGGACGGTGGGTGTGAGGGGTGAGCCCACCGGCCCCGCAGCCGCGAACGAGAGGGTAGAACAGTGACGTCCCAATCCGCCTGGGGTATCGGCCTGGCCACCGTGACCGCCGCCGAGCAGGTGCTCGACACCTGGTACCCGACCGGCAAGCTCGGTCTGGGTGAGCTGCCGCTGGTCCCCGGCGAGGACCAGGCCGACGTGCTGGACCTGCCGCCCGGCGCGATCGGCGAGCGGGCCCTGCCGGGTCTGCGTACGGTGCAGGTGGTCACCGTGATCGGCGCGCTGGACGAGCCGATCAAGGACGCCGCCGACGCGTACCTGCGGCTGCACCTGCTCTCCCACCGCCTGGTGCGGCCCAACGAGCTGAACCTCGACGGCATCTTCGGCCAACTGGCGAACGTCGCCTGGACCTCGGCCGGCCCGTGCCCGCCCGAGCGGGTGGACGAGCTGCGGGTGATCGAGCGGGCCGCCGGCCGCCACCTGGCCGTGTACGGGGTGGACAAGTTCCCCCGGATGACCGACTACGTGGTCCCCGCCGGGGTGCGGATCGCCGACGCGGACCGGGTCCGGCTCGGCGCGCACCTCGCCGCCGGCACCACCGTGATGCACGAGGGCTTCGTCAACTTCAACGCCGGCACGCTGGGCGCCTCGATGGTCGAGGGCCGGATCGTGCAGGGCGTGGTGGTCGGTGCCGGCTCCGACAGCGGCGGCGGCGCGTCGTGCATGGGCCCCCTCTCCGGCGGCGGCACCGACCGGGTGCGCATCGGGGCACGCAGCCTGATCGGCGCGAACGCCGGGGTCGGCATCTCGCTCGGCGACGACTGCGTGGTCGAGGCCGGCTGCTACGTCACCGCCGCCTCGAAGATCACGCTGCCGGACGGTCGGGTGGTGAAGGCCCGTGAGCTGTCCGGCGTCGACGGCCTGCTGTTCTGGCGCAACTCGGTGACCGGGGCGCTGGAGGCGAAGCCGCGCACCGGCCAGGGCATCACGCTCAACGCCGCCCTGCACGCCAACGACTGAGCCGCCCGGCGACGCCGGTGACCGGGCCGCCCGGCGACGCCGGGTCGCCGTCGGTGTGCGCACGGGTCCGGGCCCGCGACGAGACCCGTCGCGGGCCCGGACGTCCGATCAACTCAGGCGGTACGCCTGGATGATCCGGGTGCTCGCGGTGTTGCCCTCGGTGTCCCGGGCGGTCGCCCGCAGGGACGCGTACCCGGTGCCGGCCGGGTGCCTGACCAGCGCCACCGTGCCCTGGCCCGGCACCTTCACCACGGTCGCCCGCCGCCAGGTCCTCCCCCCGTCGTACGACACGTCGACGCTGAGCTTCGCCAGCTTGGCGGTGCCGGCGCCCGGCTGCCGCCGTACCTGCACGGGGACGGCGAAGACCTGCCCGGCCGGGGCGGTGTTGTCGGCCCTGAGCTGCGGGGTGAACCGGATCTCCGACAGCGGCAGCGGCTTCGGCGTGTCACCGGCCACGTGCCCGGAGCGGAACGTCCAGCTCGCCTCCACCTCGGTGCCGAGATCGGTGAGGCTCCGCGTCGCCGCGACGGTCAACTTGTAGTCGCCGGCCGCCTTCGGCACGGTGAACTCGCCGTACCCCGGGTTGTCGGTCTCCTCCACCAGGGTGCCGTTGCGCCACAGCGCGGTACGGGCGCTGTCGGTCAGCGACCCGCCGGGGTGCCCGGCCGCGTCGGCGTGCAGCGCCACGCTCACCAGGATGGTGTCCCCGGTCCGGGTGACGCCGTCCCCCGGCCAGCGCGGGGCGGGCAGGGACGGCCCGAGCGGCGCGGCCCCCCAGGTCTCGGTGACCCGCCGGCCGGCCTGGTACTTCGTGGGCAGGCCCAGCAGGATCGCCTGGACGTCGAGCCAGCCCGCTTCCGGGTCACGGACGCCGAAGTCCAGCTCGGACTCCCAGCGCATCCCCCTGGTGCTGTAGTGCTCGGTGCGCTGGCCGGGCAGGTCGGTGGGCAGGACGACCGCCCAGCCGCCGAGGTTGTAGCCGCTGTCCGGGAAGACCAGCCGTTCGGCTTCCATCTTGGGGTACGGGTCACGGAACTTGTGCACCACCGTGGCCAGGTCGCCCCGCCGGTAGTCGCGTACCAGCCCGCTCGGCAGCTTGCCCGGCACGACCTCGCCCAGCGCGTACAGGTAGGGGCTGGACTCGGCCTCCCGGTCGGCCCACTGACTGTTGAAGGTGGCGACGAACTCGTCGGCCGACACCGCCTTGCCGAGTTGGCCGGTGGACAGCCCGTCGAAGGTGTCGAACGAGACGATGCCGAAGCCGAAGCTGCCATCGTCGGGCAGCAGGTAGTTGGCGCTGATGTCGACCAGGGCGACCTTGGCGTCGGCCTGCGGGACGGTCATCCGTACCGGCTTGGCCTTCCGCAGGTCGACGGTGACCGCGGTGTCCCCGTCGACCACCAGTTCCGGCTGGGCGAGCATGCCCAGGCCGCCCGACTCCTCGTCCGGGCCCGGCTCGAAGAAGACGCTGCTCAGCCCGTACCTGCCCTTGGGGACCCGGAGTTCGACGATGCCGTCGGCCTCGAACACGTCGCGCACGTCGCCGTCGGCGAGGTCGACCAGGGCGGTCGAGTAGTCGCCGCCCGGCTTGCCGCTGCGGTCGAGGTGGGTGAGCGTGACGGTGTAGCTCTCCACCTCCCGGTGCACGGCCAGCGGGGTCACCGCGACGGTGCCGCCGGAGCGGGCCACCACCCGGCCGGTCCAGTAGCCGTCGACGCCGAGCCGGGTGTTCGCGGTGACGGTGGTCTCGGCCCGGCCGCCCGCCGGGACGGTGATCCGGTTGACGCCGAGCGTGAACATGCCGGCCGGCGCGGCGGCCCCGCCCGGTCCCTTCACCTCGACGGTCAGGTCGAGGGTGAGCGGCGTGGTGCCGCCGTTGTGCCAGGCGACGGTCCGGGTGATCGGGGCGTCGTCGCCGTGCGGCCACAGGGCCCGGCCGAACGAGACGCTGACCGGGTCGGTGGTGACCTGCTCGGTGATCGCCCGGGTCAGGTCCACCCGGCCGGCGCCCTGCTCGTAGGCGGTCTGCGTCGGGTGCGGCTTCGCGGCGGCCATCAGGGTCGCCTTGAGCTGCCCGGCCTTCCAGCCGGGGTGCTGCTGGGCGAGCAGCGCCACCGAGCCGGCCACGTGCGGGGTGGCCATCGAGGTGCCGGAGAGCGCGACGTACTTCGTGCCGACCGGGTCGCCGATCTGGCCGTCGGCGGAGCGGGCGGCCACGATGTCGACGCCGGGGGCGGTGATGTCGGGCTTGAGCGCGTCGTCGCCGACCCGGGGGCCCCGGCTGGAGAAGTCGGCGAGTTCGTCGTCCCGGTCGACCGCGCCGACGGCGAGCGCGGCGTCGGCGGTGGACGGCGAGCCGACCGAGCCGTCCGAGCCGTCGTTGCCGGCGGCGATGACGAAGAGGCTGCCGGTCTGGGCGGTCAGCGTCTGGACGGCCTCCTCCAGCGGGTCGACCTCGGGGGTGTCGCCGCCACCGAGGCTCATGTTGACCACGGCGGCCTTCTTCTCGGTGGTGGCCCACTGCATGCCGGCCAGGATCGCCGACTCGGCGCAGCCGAACTCCTCGCAGACCTTGCCGTCGAGGAGCGTGGCGTCCGGCGCGACGCCCCTGTACTTCCCGCCGGAGGCGGCACCGCTGCCGGCGATGGTGGAGGCGACGTGGGTGCCGTGCCCGACGATGTCCCGCTGGTCGGGCAGGTCGCTGAAGTTGCGGGCCTCGGTCACCTTGCCGGCGAGGTCCGGGTGGGTGGCGTCGATGCCGGTGTCCAGCACCGCGACGGTCACCCCCTTACCGGTCCAGCCGGCCGCCCAGGCGGTGGGCGCGCCGATCTGGGGCACGCTGTGGTCGAGGGAGAGCGCCCGCCGACCGTCCAGCCAGATCCGCTCGACGCCCCCTGCCGCGTCGAGCCGGGCTCCGGCGTCGCCGCCGGTAAGCGTCGACCAGACCGCGCCGGTCGAGGACTTGCCGGCGGTCAGTGCCGCGCCCTGGATCGCCGGCAGGTCGCGGGTCACCCGGGTGCCCGGCAGCGCGGCCGCGCCACGCCGGGCCTGCCCCTCGCGGTACGACACCAGCAGCGGCAGGTTGTCGCGGTGGGCGTCGTCGTAGCGGGCGGCGATCAGGCCGGTGACGTCGAACAGCCGCTTGTCGACCTGCCCGGAGCGCACCAGCGGCACCGCGTCGCGGGGCACCACGGAGAGGTGGCCGCGTTCGCGGCGGACCAGGAACTGCTGGTGTTCCCGGCCGACGCCGGGGCGCACGGCCGCGCCGCCGGTGCGGGTGACGGTGACCTGGTCCCCGGTGATCAGGGTGACGGTGCTGGAGCCGGCGGTCGGCGTGGCGGGCCGGGGCGCGGCGGGGCCGGCGGGCGCGGCGTGCGCGCCCGTCGCCGGCAGACCGAGGGCCAGGGCGAGCACCAGCCCGCCGGCCGCGGTTCTTCTGCTTCGGTGCAACGGAACCTCCTGCTGGGACGTTTACCTACATGAGCCCATCGAGATGACATGAGCCCGTCGAGATGACCGGAGTCACATCGATGCCCCAGAATTACATACTCAGTATGTAAAAAGAAGTCCGAGGGATGACCGTCCGGACACATTGCCGAGACACGACCGACCCGATTCCACTCCGTCCGCCCGTCCGATCGGCGACGATCACCTGGTGACGTCCATGAGGGAACGCATGCTCGCCGGCGAGCCGTACGTCGCCGACGATCCCGAGATCGTCGCGGACCTCGACCACGCCGCGCGACTGGTCGAACGCTTCAACCGCAGCCCCGCCGACGACCCGCAGGGCCGGCTCGCCGCCCTGCGCGACCTGCTCGGCAGCGTCGGCGAGGGCGCCTGGGTACGCCCACCGCTGCACTGCGACTACGGCTGGCAGACCCACCTCGGGGACCGCAGCTTCGTCAACTTCAACGCCGTCCTGCTCGACGTCGCCCGGATCACCATCGGCGCGGACGTCCAGATCGGACCGAACGTGCAGCTGCTCACCGCCACCCACCCCGTCGAGGCCCGGGCCCGCAGGGACAAGTGGGAGGCCGCCCAGCCGATCACCATCGGGGACAACGTCTGGCTCGGCGGCGGGGTGATCATCCTGGCCGGAGTGACCGTCGGGGAGAACACGGTGGTCGGCGCGGGCGCGGTGGTCACCCGCAACCTACCCCCCAACGTGGTCGCCGTGGGTAACCCCGCCCGGGTGATTCGCACCCTGCAATAACAGCGTGAGCTGCGAAAACACCGACGCAACCATAGGCGAACGGCAAATTCTGATGCACTCTGGGTAGTGACTTCGTCACCAGGGAGCACCGATGGCCGAGCGGGTACTCGAACTCCGGGTACACGGCGTGTCCAACACCCCGCCCGACCAGATCCTCGGCCTCCCCGCCGACCCGACCGGCACCCGCCCGCCACCCCGGCTCGTCTCCGGCGGCGACGTCACCGGCTTCTACCGCGCCAGCGACTCCGGCCCCGACGATCCCGTCGTCGTCGAGGCGTACAGCTGGGGGCAGTTGACCTCCGGGGCGCGGACCGCGCGGGACGTCGAACGCGCCCTGTGGACGCTGCTGCTGCCGTTCACCCTGGCCAACGTCGCCCTGTACGCCCGACCCGGCATCCCGCCCGACCCGGACACCGAACGCTGGGGCAGCCGCTCCGGCATCACCGCCTGGCTGATCCGGCTGTTCTGCCTCAGCCTCACCGGCACCCTGGTGCTCGCCGCCACCGGCATCGGGGTCGACCTGATCGCCTGGCAGTGCGTCGACCAGGAGTGCCTGCGGCAACTGCCCGGCCCGTGGGAGTTCCTCGGCCGGGGCTGGTGGCGCGCGGACGCCCACGCGCTCGCCGTCGGCCTGCTGCTGCCGTTGGCGATGCTGCTGGTGCTCGGCGTCGTCTCCTGGCGCACCTACCAGTACGAGGCCGAGATGCCCGCCGAACCCCGCCCCCCGGCGGGCGACGGGGAACACCCGGCCGAACCGGCGCCCGAACCGGCCAACCCGTTGCAGGACCCCACCTTCTGGTGCGGGGAGGGGCAGCTGCGCCGGGCCGCCGTGCTGCACCTGTGCGTCGGCGCGGCGCTCGCCGCGGCGGTGCCCGTCGGCGCGGTGCTGGTGCTGGACCCGGCCCGGGGCGTCCGGGCCGTGGTCGCCATCCCGACCGTCACCGCCCTGGTCACGGTCGTGGTGATCGCGGTGGTGGCAGTGGGCCGCCCGTGGCTGACCCGCCGCAGCGGGGCCGCCCCGCTCGGCCGGTGGAGCCTCGCCGTCGGGGTGCTCACCGGCTTCGCGCTGGCCGGCACCTTCACCCTCCTGCTGCTACCGGACGGCCCCGCCGGCACCCCGCTCGCGCAGTTCCGACCCCCGGCCGGCTGCACCCGCGACCCCGGCGGGGCCGGCTGCCGCGTCGACCACTCGCTGCCCGGCTACGACGGGCTGGTCGCCTGGCTCGCCACCTACCAGGTGCTGCTGCTGATCGCCATCGGCACGGTCACCCGCTCCGGCCGCCGCGCGCTGCCCGTCCCCGGCACCGCCGCCGTGCTGCTGCCCCTCGGCACGGCCTGGCTCGACGGCCGGCTCCCCGGCGTCCCCGACGCCCCCGACGGGCTGCGGATCTGGATGCTCGCCGCCCCGGCCATCGCGCTCGCCGCAGCCGGACTACTGCTGCCCCGCACCGGCAACGACGCCAGCCAGCAACCGCTGGGTGTGCACACCGACGTCGCCTGGGGCGGACGCGGGGCCGCCGTGATCGCCGGCTTCGGCTGGATGATGGCCATCGCCTACTGCGCCGGCCTGCTCTACTGGGTCACCGACCGGCTCAACGGGGCCGCCTCACCCAGCGGGTTCTCCCCGATCGTGCCGCCCCTGCCGGTGATCTGGGCCGGGCTGGCCTTCACCGTCGCCACCGCTGCCCTGCTCGGCACGCTGATCCGCGCCGGGGTGCTCTTCCACCGGCTGCGCCGCGTCGAATACCACCGGCTCACCGCCGCCGGGCAGGCCCTGTCCGCGCACGACCTGCGTCGCTGCCGGCACGTCAGCACCTTCCGCGCGCTGCACCGCCTGGTCGGCGAGCACGCGGTACGACTGGTCGGCTGCTACGCCACCATCGCGGCGGTACTGGTGACGCTGTCCTGCGTGGCGGCGCTGACCCGGACCCGCCCGGCACCGGCCGGCGCGTCGGGCTGGCCCGGGCTGGTGCACACCGCCGCCGACCTCGGCGACACCCTGCTGGGCTGGTTGCCGCTGGTGGTCGCCGGTCTCGGCATGCTCGTCTACCGCAACGACACCGTCCGGCGCAGCGTCGGGGTGCTCTGGGACGTCGGCACCTTCTGGCCGCGCGCCGCGCACCCGCTCGCCCCACCCAGCTACGCCGAACGCGCCGTCCCCGAGCTGCAGACCCGGATCGCCGGCATCCTGGCGCTGACCGAGCGCGACCCCCGCCGGATGGACGGGGTGATCCTCTCCGGGCACAGCCAGGGCACGGTGATCTGCGCGGCGACCCTGCTGCAACTGCCGACCCGGTGGCGGCGACGGATCTGGTTCCTGTCGTACGGGTGCCAACTCACCCGGCTCTACGGGCGGGTCTTCCCCGCCTACTTCGGCCCGACCCGGCTCCGGGTGCTCGCCGACGCCCTGACCTGGCCCTCCGGCCACGTCGCGTGGACCAACTTCTGGCGGGACACCGACCCGCTCGGCTGGCAGGTCAACGCCGGGGAACGGGACGTGCCGGTGACCGACCCGGAGGCGCTGCACCCCAGCGGGGGCGAGGTCGCCGACCCGCCGATCCGCAACCACAGCGGCTACCCGGAGGCGTGGGAGTTCCACCAGGAACGGGCCCTGGTGGCCCGGCTGCTGCGGCGTACCGTCCCGTCACCCCGGGTCGGTTGACCGGATCACCAGGTCGGCCCGGTCGGCGGTGCCCGCCACCAGCGTGGCGTTCGTCTCGTCGCTGCCGTACGCCCAGGCCTGCGCCGCCTCCGGCGACCGCCCGTACGCGACGTGCCGGGCCACCAGCCGGCGCAGCCGTGCCCCCGCGTCCAGGTCGAGGAACCACGCCTCGTGCAGCAGCGACCGCACCTCGTCCCAGGGCGGGTCGGCGAGCAGCAGGTAGTTGCCCTCGGTCACCACCAGCCGGACCGAGGGCGGCACCTCCACCGCCCCGGCCACCGGCTCCTCCAGGTCACGGCGGAACAGCGGCGCGTAGACGGCGGTCGGCTCCAACCTGCGCAACCGGCGCAGCAACGACACGTACCCGTTGGCGTCGAAGGTGTCGACCGCGCCCGTGCGGTCGGCCCGGCCCAACCGGACCAGCTCCGCCTGGGCGAGGTGGAAGCCGTCCATCGGCACCAGCCGGGCGCTCGGGCCGACCGCCGCGACGATCCGCTCGGCGAGGGTGGACTTGCCCGCCCCGGGTGCCCCGGCGATGCCCAGCAGTTGCCGGGGGCCGGCGTCGGCGAGCGACCGGGCCCTGGCCACCAGGTCGTCGAGGGAGAACGGACGCGCCCCGGGCATCAGGTCAGGACCGGCTCGCTGATGGTGAACCGGGCCCGCACCACCGCGTGCACCGACTGCGGTCGGGGGTCCAGGTCCAGCTCCGGCGGGCCGCCCTGGCGGGCCTGGCGGGCGAACATTGCCCCGCCCATGCCGGAGCCCTCGTCGGTGTCGGCCAGTTCCAGCAGCGCGGTCACCCGCGCGCCGAGCGCCTCGGCGTACTCCCGGGCCCGGCGCAGTGCGTCGCCGATCGCCGCGTGCCGGGCCTCCCGGTGGGCCGGGCTGTCCGGACGCAACGACCACCAGGGTCCGGCCACCTCGACGTGGTCCTGCTCGGCCAGCCGCAGCATCAGCTCGGCCAGGGAACCGAAGTCGGTGACGGTGACCGTGGTGGAGACGCTGCCCAGGTAGCCGACGACCCGTTCGCCGGAACGGTTCGTCTCGGGACGGACCCGCAGCTCACCGGCCTCCCGGCGGTCGACTGCCGGCTCGTGCTCGTCGAGCAGCACCCGGACGGCGGCGGCCCGCTCGGCGAGCCGGGCCAGCGCGACCTGGCGGTCGCGTTCCCGGGCCGTCGCGGTGACCTCGAAGCGGGCCAGTTCGGGCGGCACCTCCCGGTACGCCTCACCGCGCACCGCCACCACCGGTCCGTCCGCCACGCACCCCACCCTAGCGGCGCGGCCGGCGTGCCGCCGGTAACCGCACGGTCAGGCCGGCCGCAGCCCGGTGTACGTCACCGTCCCCCGCGCCACCGCGCAGCCGGTCAGGTGCCCGCCGGACTCGCCGACCGACCGGACGAACGCCAACTCCCCGGCGGGGTCGGCGTCGAGGTCGAACGCCCGGCGGACGGGCTGTTCCCGGCCCGACCCGGCCGCCCGCACCGCGCCGGCCCGCTCGTAGTGGGCCACCAGCGTGGGCAGGTCCTCGTCGCGGACCGCCTCGGCGAGCGCGTCGAGCGTGGCCCGCACCTCGGCCAACTGCCGCAGCACCTGGTCCCGGTTGGCCAGCAGCATGGCGGCGGTCCGCCGGGCCGGGGTGGTCGCCACCCGGGTGCCGTCGCGGAAGCTGCCGGCCGCGAGCCGGACCACCGCGTCGCGCACCGTCGAGTCGGCGGCGGCCCCGGCCAGACCGCCGGCCAACAGGTGCGGTACGTGCGAGGACAGCGCCACGACCCGGTCGTGCACCTGCGGTGACATCGGTACGACGTGCGCGCCGAAGACGTCGACCACCAGCCCGACCAGCGTCCGGAACGGCACCAGCCCGTCGGCGCTCGGGCAGAGCACCCAGGCCGCGTCGGTGAACAGGCCGGCCTGGGCGGCGGTGAGCCCGGCCCGTTCGGTGCCGGCCATCGGGTGCCCGGGGACGAACCGGCCGGTCAACCCGTGTGCCCCGGCGAAGCCGGCGACGGCCTCCTTGGTGCTGCCCACGTCGGTGACGATGCACCGGTCACCGGTCAGCCCCGCCACCGTGAGCAGGGTCTGCGGCAGGCTGGGCAGCGGGCCGGCGAGGAACACCACTTCCCGGTCGCGGACCGCGTCGCCGAGGTCGTCGGGGAAGTCGATCCCCCGGCGACGGCCCTCGGCCCGGGTCGCCGGGTCCGGGTCCCAGCCGGCCACCCAGACGCCCGCCTCGTGCAGGCGCAGCAGGATCGACCCGCCGATCAGGCCGGTGCCCACCACGGCGACCCGGAGCCGGCCGACGTCGTCACCCACCGCAGGCGCCTACGGCTGGGCGAGCCGCTGCGCGACCGCCGCGACGTGCGCGTCGGACCCGGTGAGCGCCACCCGCACGTGCCGCTGCCCGGCAGGGCCGTAGAAGGCCCCGGCGGCGACCAGGATGCCCCGGCGGGCCAGCCAGTCGACGGTGTCCCAGCAGTCCTCGTCGCGGGTGAGCCAGAGGTAGAGGCCCGCCTCGGAGTGCTCCAGCCGGAACCCCGCCCCGGTGAACGCGGCGAGCAGTGTCCCCCGCCGGGCCCGGTAGCGTTCCCGCTGCTCGTCGGCGTGTTCCTGGTCGCCGAGCGCGGCCACCATGGCGGCCTGCACCGGCGCCGGGACGATCATGCCGGCGTGCTTGCGGATCTTCAGCAGCTCGGCGACGAGCGCCGGGTCACCGGCGACGAATCCGGCCCGGTAGCCGGCCAGGTTGGACCGCTTGGACAGCGAGTGCACCGCCAGCACCGAGTCGTACGAGCCACCGCAGACCTCCGGCGCGAGCACCGACACCGGGGCGGCGTCGGCAGTCCACCCCAGTGGGAGGTAGCACTCGTCGCTGGCCACCACGGCACCGCGCTCCCGCGCCCAGTCGACCACCTTGCGCAGGTGGGCGGCGGGCAGCACCCGACCGGTCGGGTTGCCGGGCGAGTTGACCCAGACCAGGCGTACCCGTGAGGTGGGGCCGACCGCGGTCAGCGCGTCGGCACGGACGACCGTGGCACCGGCCAGCCGGGCCCCGTCCTCGTATGTCGGATAGGCGATCGTGGGCACCACGACCACGTCGCCGGGGCCGATCCCGAGCAGGGTGGGCAGCCAGGCGACCAGTTCCTTGGAACCGATCGTCGGCAGCACCCCGAGCCCGTCGACACCGGCGGCGCAGGCGCGCGCCACCCAGCCGGCGACGGCCTGCCGCAGCGCCGGGGTGCCCGCCGTCAGCGGGTAACCCGGCGCGTCGGACGCGTCGGCCAGGGCCTGCCGGATCACCGGGGGCACCGGGTCGACAGGCGTGCCCATGGAGAGGTTGATCAGGCCGTCCGGGTGCGCCGCGGCCTGGGTGGCCGCGGCGTCCAGGGTGTCCCAGGTGAACTCGGGCAACCGGGCCGACACCGGCACGGGCCGACCCGGCGACGCCGGGGCGAGCCCGGCCGGGCGCTCCGGCGCGGCCCCGGCCGGTGCCGCTGCGGGCCCGGCCGGTACCCCCGGTGTCACGGCGGCGGGCCGGTTCAGTGGCCCTCGCCGCGCGGCGGCTGGCCGGCGACGAACGTCGCGTCCTTCTCCACCTTGCCGATCTTCGACGCACCGCCCGGCGAGCCCAGGTCCTCGAAGAACTCGTAGTTGGCGCCCGTGTAGTCCTTCCACTGCTCGGGGACGTCGTCCTCGTAGAAGATGGCCTCCACCGGGCAGACCGGCTCACAGGCACCACAGTCGACGCATTCGTCGGGGTGGATGTAGAGCATCCGGTTGCCCTCGTAAATGCAGTCGACCGGGCATTCCTCGATGCATGCCTTGTCGAGCACATCCACGCACGGCTCGGCGATGATGTAGGTCACCGGTCTTCTCCTCCGCAAGACTCGCCGCGATCACCCGCGACGCTAAGAGCCTAGTATCTCGCCGGGGAGGAGGTCGATCGTGCTCCGACAGCAGGATGTGGGACACCGGATCGTGGTTCGCCGCATTGTGGGGATTCGTGAGGGCCGGCCCCTCTTCTCGGACGCCCTCGGCGAGCTTGTCGAGCTGAGCGAGACCCATCTCACCATCGCCACCGCCCAGGGTCGGCTCCGGGTGCCGGTGGCCGAGGTGCACCGGGCCAAGCGGGTGCCGCCCACCCGCCGGCCGACCGCCTCGGCCGTGGTCGAGCTGGAACTCGCGGCCGACGAGGCGTGGCCCGCGCCGGTACGCGGCCGGCTCGGCGACTGGCTGCTGCGTTCCGCCGACGGTTGGACCGGACGCGCCAACTCGGCCCTGCCGGTGGGCGACCCGGACCGGCCGCTGCCGGCGGCGGTCGACGCCATCGAACGCTGGTACGCCGGACACGGCCAACCCGCCATGGTCAACACGCCGTTGCCGCTGGCCGTGCCGGTCGGCGCCGAACTTGACGTCCGGGGTTGGACCGCCCGTCCGCTGACCCTGGTCCAGACCGTCCCCGTGGCCACCCTGCTCTCCGACCCGCACCGCGTGTCCCAGGAGGGTGACCCGGCCCCGGGCGGCGCGGACCGGGACGCTGACGGCCCGGCCGTGGTGCTCGACGTCGCGCCGTCCGAGGAGTGGCTCGCGGTCGCCGCCGGGCGCAAGGGCGGCCTGCCCGACTCCGCCCGGCACATCCTCACCGCCGTGGCCCGGGTCCGCTTCGCCCAGGTGTACGCCGACGGCACGCTGCTGGCGACGGGCCGGGGTACGGTCACCGGGCAGGGCCGCTGGCTGGGGCTCAGCCTGATCGAGGTGACCCCGTCGGCACGCCGGCAGGGGCTGGCCGCCCGGGTGGTCCGGGCCCTGGCCGCATGGGGCGCGGCCGAGGGGGCGACGCACGCCTTCCTGCAGGTGGAGCAGCGCAACACCGGGGCGGTGGCGCTCTACCGCAAGCTCGGCTTCACCACCCACCACACCTACCTGACCCGGGTCGCCCCGCCGGGCTGACCCGGGTCGGCCGCATGGCCGGGTGGGCCGAGGTTGCGGTGTCCCATCGGTCCGGACACCGCTACCTACGCCCCGTTGAGTTGATCAAGCCCCGGCGGGCGGCGGTCAGCGCCGGACCACCCGACGCGGCTTGCCCACGTTGCGCTCGGCGTACCGCCGCAGTTGCTGCGAGCGGTGGTCCCGGCCGAGCGTGATCAGCACCAGGTAGCCGAGCGCCACGCCGGCCGCCGCAGCGACGAGGTAGAGCCAGATCTGGGCGAAGAACAGCCCCGCACCCCCACCGAACGGGTTGTTCCCGACCAGCAGCGGGCCAACGAGCACCGTCAGCAGCAGCGCCACGGCCACCGCGGCGGACACGTCGGCACCCCACCGCGCCGCCGGAACAGCCTTACCCCAGGTGAACACCACCCCGGCCAGGATCAGCCCGACCACGACGAACATGCCCAGCGAGACCCGGTCGGCGGCGGTGTCGTTCCCGTCGAAGCCGAGCTTGATGATCACCCGGGCCACCACGTTGACCGCGAACAGGGCCGCCGCGAGTACCCCGACCACCCGCCACCGCTGCGTCATCACACGCCTCCCGCCGTACCACCCGCCCCGTCGGCGGGTCTCCTGGCAGGAATATCTACCACCGCAGGCTGTGTGTCGTCATCACCCGTCGTGGCGGCGCGGCTGCGGGCTGAGCATCTGCCGGAACGCCATCACCGCGAACGTCATCGCCCCGGTGGTGATCATCGCCAGCCCGACCCAGTTGTCCCCGGCGACAAGCAGATCACCCTCGGCGGTACGGACCGCCGCCACCGCCATCAGCACGAACCACGGCAGCGCCGGCAACGCCACCGCCCACCTGCGGCCGACCGTGGCGTACGCGAACCAGCTCACCGCGATCGCCCCCAGGATGGTGACCACCACCGACACCCCGATCAGCTGCCCGCCGGCCCGGACGGTGGACAGCAGCAGCCCGATCACGGCGGTGAGCACCCCACCGACCACGGCGACCAGCCCACCGACCACCCGCAGCACGACGTCGAGCAGGTGGGCCGTCCAGCCGGGCGGCGGCGGGACGGCGGCGGTCTCCTCCTCGACGACCGGCATCGGCGTGGCGGGCAGGGTCACCGGAGCCCGGCCGTCGCCGTGGCCGCCGACGCGTCACCCGCCG
>NZ_JBMDWU010000388.1:0-20103 GCF_048594385.1 Micromonospora sp.
CCCGCGCGGTTCTGTGCGTGGGTCGGGGGGGCTACTGGCGGCGAGCCCACCCCCACCCACCGGACGTCCGCGCGGGCAAGCCCGCAACCCCAGCCCACCGGGGGAGCGGTTGCTGATAGAACCGTCTGGCTACACCGGCAGTTTGGTGAACAGCTCCTCGAAGCGGTCAAGCGTCTGCGCGTCGACCTGGGCGAAAAACTCCTCAAGGTTCTGCGTGAGTACGTGGGCGGGCCCGGCATGGTCAAAGTCGCCGCGTACCTTGCTGATGCGCCGCAGGATCGGCTCCGGGGTCTGCGGTAGGTCAGCCTCATCGAGAGTGGAGAGCGTTCGGGCGTAGAGCCAGAGGTAGTCCTTGACCGTGAACAGATCCTCAATGTCGGCCGTGTTGGGTAGGTCGGGCGTTTCGCCGAGGATCACGATCTTGTGCTGGTCGACGCCTGCGGCCTCAGCGGCCTGACGAATTTTCGTGGAGACCTTGCTGGTCTCCGCGCCATCGACGAGAGCGCGCACGTCTAGGCGGCGGCCGAACAGGGCGACGAACGCGGGCATGTTGGTGGCTCCGCCAACCGGGATGATCGAGATACGCGGGTCAAGGCCGGTGCGTCCGAGCCCGGTCAGGTGCGCTGACATCCGGATGAGGAATACGAAATCGCTGCTGCCCTCGACGGCCAGGTGTGGACCGTGGCCGAGGAACAGGTGCTGGGCGACGGTGTAACCGAGCGCCGCCTCCACTGGCAGGATCGTGGTGCGGTCGGCGGAAAGGTCGACCGGGGTGATGACCACGCCGAGTTCTGGCTTATCGCGTGTGGCGCGGTCGTGCACGGCGCGCATAGTCTCGTACCGGGTGGGGTCGAGCATATGCTGCGAGTGGGTTGTGTAGAGCACCTGCTGGTGGGTGCCCAGCTCGTTAAAGATGTAGCTGAGGAAGTCGCGCTGGGCCTCGCCGTGCAGGCTGGTGCCGGGTTCGTCGAGCAGCACTACGACCCGCTCGTCGGAGTCCTGGTAGACGCTGAACGCGGCCAGGAACGAGAAGAACCACTGGAAGCCGGCCGAGCGGGTCTCGAAGTTCGTGTCAACGTCGTGGCGGGCGTCATGCAGTTCGACCTTGAGGAAGCGGTGGCGGATCGGGGTGCCATCGGGCGACGTGCCAACGACTGGCATGTCGGTGTCGAAGCGCACGGACAGTGCGTCATTCTGCTTCCAGTACTTCATGACCTGCTGGGTGAGGTCGGAGCTGGCTGCCTGCAGCTCTGCCTTACGTGTGACGTACTCCTCGTCGAGGAAGCTCTTGGGCTCCTGCCCCGCCAGGGTCAGCAGCGCAGTCATGGTCTCGTCGCCGTTCTGGAGATCGCCCGCCGCGACCCTCGCCGCGAGCTCCTCCAGGTCGGTCTCACCCTTGAGTAGCTCGTAGTTGGAAAAGTAGAAGAACTTCGGCAGGAGGTCCATCATCTGCTCCTGCTGATCGTCGGTGAGCTCCCCGCCGATCAGGACGTCGTACTGGGTCAGTTCCTCGGGCAGCGCGCGTAGCGCCGTGGCGCGAGCCGTACGCCTGGCCGCGCGGTGCGTGGTGGCCAACTCCTCCGCTCGGGTGCGTACTGCGGCGATGTCGAGCAGTTCAGCGAGTTCGGTCACGTCCTCGGGGTCGACTCCGACCTCCGCGCTGGCGATCTGCACGATCGTGGCGAGCCCGCACTCGACCTCGAACAGGTTGGCGCTGTCGTATGTGCGCGACGCGCGTACCAAGGTGCCGTCTGGCGGGGCGAAACCCAGGACTGCGGTGACCGGTTCGATGTCGTGCGGCTCCAGGGAGAACCAGGCGATGACCGGCTCGGCCTTCTCCAGCCGCTCCTTCTTACGATCGCGTGCCAGCCGGCGTCGCGGGTACTCCGTGGCCAGCTTGAACTCATCCGGGCGGTTAGCGGGGTTAAGTCGGTGCAGCGCCTTGAGAATCGTGGTCTTCCCGGACTCGTTCTTGCCGACAAGACAAGTGACATCCGGCTCCACCATCATCGTTTGGGGGTCGGTGAAGTTACGGAATCGCTGAATTTTGACCTTGGTGAGGCGCATCCGAAGCTGTCCAATCCCCCAAATGACACGGCGGACGAAGGATACTCGCCTACTACGACACCGAGCCGCGCTGCTGGCCTGGGCCGTCGGGATCACCGCACACGGTCACGCCGCCGACATCCTGACCTACTGGCGCACCCGAGACGCCCGGCAACTCGCCCCCGAGTACGCCGGCCAGACGCTGCCCGCCGGCAGGATGCTCCGCCTCGACCGAACCCGCATCGAGATCACCGACGGGAACCTCCACCAGCCGCTGCGGCCGAGCTGGACCGACCTGGGCGCGGTCCTGGACGACGGCCGGGTCACCAACGACCTGATCCGCTGCTGCCAACAGGCTGTCATCGCCTGGCGTGACCGCCCCGACGGCTTCCGGAGTGCCGGCTGGGCCGCCGTCGTCGACGCCTGTTCCCGGGCCGGGGAGGCCGTGTGGGCTGCCTGCCGCCCAGGTGAGCAATTTGACCTGTTCGCCGGATTCGGCATTGAGAGCTGAGGCCAGGGGATCAGCGCGGTAGCACCGCCGGTGCTACCACCGGGGGTACGCTGCCACCATGACCGCGAAACGCTCCATCAGCGTCCCCGACGACGTCGCCGAATGGCTCGACGGCCAACCCAACGTCAGCGCTGCCATCACCGCAGCCGTCCGCGCCCAAATGGCCGGCACCCAGGTCGACGAGGTGCTGCGCCGCGCCGGCATCGAGGTCACCGAGGCCGGTAAGGCCCGCTGGCGTGACCGCCTCTCCGCCCCGATCCCCGACGACGCCCTCGCTGAGGGGCAGCGGATGCTCGACGAGGCGGCGTGAGCGGCGGCCAGGTCGCCGTGGTCCTGGACGCCACCGCGCTCGCCGCGTACGTCGACGGGCAGGTCGCCGTCGGCGAGCTGATCGCCGAGGTCGCGGACGAAGAACGAACGGTGGGCGTGCCGGCAGCCTGCCTCGCCGCCGCCTACGCCGCCACCAGCAGCGATGTCGGCACCGCCCTGCTTACCCTGCTGACCACCACACCTGCCATCACCGTGCTGCCCCTCGGGGCCGAGCCCGGCGTCGACGACGCCCGCCAAGCCGGCGTCCTCGCCCGCGCCGCAGGCGGCGACATCGCCCTCGGCCACGCCGCCCGCGCGGCCATCGCCTACCAGGCGCACCTGGCCACCACCGACCCCAAGCCGGCCGCCGCCGTGTTGCCCGCCGGCTGGAGCATTCTCGACCTCAACCAGGCATAACTACCCCGGGTTAGTAGCGAGTTCGTCCATCTTCCCGGGTAGTGATGGTTTGCAGTTCAGATCGTGGGTTCATCGGCTCGGCTGGCCGCTGGAACAACGTCCCCGAGCGACGCTTTGGATCGGTTGAGGTTCGTAGGCAGGTCCAGCCGCGCGATAGGTAGTAGGCATGTAGCTGCTCGTTGGTTTTCCAGGCGTCCAGCCGGACGTATCTGCACCCCTGGCTGAAGGCGTAATCGCCAGCCCATGTGAGCAAGAGCGATCCAAGTTCCTGCCCAGATCGGTCGAGCCGTACCGCCAACTTCGAGACGTAGACAGCCGGCTCGGCCAGCTCTGCAGTCGACCAGAAGTCCGGGTCACCAGCCGTCTCTACGGTGATTGTCCCAATTGCCTCATCGCCGTCCCACAGCAGCCAGATGTGTCCCGCCGCCAGTGCCGGTCCCAGCTTGGACCGCCACTTATCCCACGTCTCCCACTGATCCGACCCACGTTCGCGCAGCCACTGGATTCGCTGCGTGAGCAATCCCATGGCGATCTCGAACTCGTCTTGGTTCTCAGCAGGGCGGATGCTCAGGACCAATTTTGCTCCGGCTCCAGGCTCGCTCGAACTTGCGCTCGAACACGATGACATGTTGATCGCTTGGCAGCACGTTGACTGTGCATCTCACGGGAGTGCCGTCAGCGATGTAGCCGGTCACGTAGTGGACGGCCACTGGGGTTCCCGGCCCAAGTCCGAGGCGGTGAATCTGCTCAGGAGTGGGCATCCGGGTGTAGATCTCATCGATGGCCCGGTCCTGCGGGTAGCCCAGATCGGCAAGAGCCTGGTTCGTGCCCCGTGCGACGTCGGCCGGAGACATGATCTCGGAATCCCTGACGATGTCGAGCGGGTAGTGCGAGTCGTTGATGTTGATCGGTTCGCCGTTGATGTAGCGCACCCGTCGACGAGCTACCACCACCGTGCCTGGGGCAACTTGGAGGCGTTGAGCGATGTCGGGCTGCGCCTGAACCAGGGAGACGTCGATTGTCTGACTTGGGACTCGACCCTCTTCGGTGATCTGCTGGCAGAAGCGGTCCATCTCAGGACTAGCTGGCTGGTCCCGCGACTCGCCCTGCGGGCGGTACAGCATGTTCTCCCGCTTGCGCACGAAGTGCCCGAGGGGACGCCTCGACACCACGAGTCCTTCAGCTACCAGTACGGCGATGCCGTTGCGGACCGTCTGCCGAGCCACGCCCCACTGCTCAGCAAGCTCTAGCTCCGTCGGCAACTGCTCGCCGCCGGTCAACTCGCCTGACGCGATCTTGTCGCGAATCGCCGCAGCGATCCGCTGGTAGGTCGGCATCGAGCTGCCTCTGAAGGTTTCCACGTTCCGAGTCTCGCTCACGCGGCTGAACATTGTCTAGTCAATGTTGCCGTTACCCCTTGACGTCCCTTGGTGGCCGGTAGCACTATCAACACCAAGCGCATTGTCTGGTCAATGAGTACCTACTAGACCTTTCAATGCGCCCGCATAGGCAAGAGGGCCCGGCGGGATAGCGCCCCACCGAGCCCCGGACGGCATCCCACCCCAAGGAGGATCAGATGCCAGCAATGAGGGTACTTCCTGCCCCGGCCGATCCGGCGCAGGCTCCTATCGGATCAACGGCCACTGAGGTGTCGGCGCTGGTGGCGCGGGCGCAGGCGGGTGACGCGGAGGCGTTCGGTCTGGTCTACGACCGGTACGTCGACCAGGTGTTCCGGTTCATCTACCGCCGGGTGCTCGACCGGGCCACGGCCGAGGACCTGACGTCGGAGACGTTCCTGCGGGCGCTGCGCAACCTGGCCAGCTTCCGCCGGCCGGGTGGTGACTTCGGCGCGTGGGTGACCACGATCGCCCGGAATCTGGTCATCAACTGGCAGCGGTCGCACCAGCGGCGTGAGCGGCCGGTGGCGGAGCTGCGGGACGCGGCGCCGGTCGATCTGGTGCCGAGCACGGAGGCCGCCGTGGTGGCCACGCTGACCCGTGAGGCTCTGCTCGCCGGGATTGCTCAGCTCAACCCGGTGCAGCGGCAGTGCATCACGCTGCGGTACCTGCGGGAGCTGTCGATCGAGGAGACCGCGCAGGTGCTGGGCAAGACCCCGGCGGCGATCAAGGCGGTCCAGCACAAGGCGCTGCGGGCCCTGCGCGGGCTGCTGCCGGTGACGGCGGTGATGCCGGCATGAGTACCCCGACGATCACGACGGTCAACGGCGTCACCCAGGCCGCCCTGGTGCGGGCCGCGAAGGGCACGCCGACCGCTCCCGACCCGAGCACGCCGATGGGCATTCGGCTCGTCACCGCGCCGGCCGGCTCGACGGCCCCGGCCGGCGGCATCGAGCAGTTGCTGGCCCTGGCTCAGGGCAGCGAGGCTGGCCGTACCCGTCAGCTCGCCGAGCGGATCGGCGGCCTGGTGGCGGAGTTGACCGGCCGGGTGGAGGCCGAGCGGGCTGCCGAGGCCCGCCGTCGGGAGCTGGCCGAGAAGGAGGCCAAGCTCACCGCCGAACTCGCCGAGCTGCGGCAGAGGTTGGGTTCCGGGCCGGAGGCCGCCGCGCACCGTGCTGCGATCCGCCAGTGGGCGCAGGCCAACGGCTACGCCGTGCGGGAGCGGGGCCGGATTCCACGGAATGTCGTGCAGGCGTGGGCGGCGGCGACCGGGTCGGAGGTGACCCGGTGAAGGCGCTGAAGATGCTGGTCCCGGCGGCTGCGGCGCTGTCGCTGGCGGGGCACGTGTGGGCGGTGCGGACGGTCCGCGCGGACCGGGTCCGGCTGGCCGAGGCCCGCCGGCTGGTGGCCATCGACCCGTTGACGGGGTTGGCGAACCGGTCTGGTCTGTCGGCGGTGCTGGCCGATCTGGTCGATGAGCCGTACGACGTGGCCTTGGTCGACCTGGACGGATTCAAGGAGGTCAACGACACCTTCGGGCACGACGCGGGTGACGCGGTGCTGGTCGAGGTCGCGGCCCGGCTGTCGGCGGCGCTCGACGAGGTCGACGGCGCGGTGGTGGCCCGGCTCGGTGGTGACGAGATCGTGCTGGTGTGCCCGTCGCCGGCCCCGATCGCGGGGATTCTCGGTGCCGAGGTGGTGCGGGTCCTGGCCGCGCCGGTGGTCCTGCCCGGCGGGCGGGAGCTGCTCGTGCGGGCCAGTGTCGGCGCGGTGTCGGCGATGGCCGGTGACGACTCGTCGCGGGTGCTGCGCGCGGCGGACCTCGCGCTGTACCGGGCGAAGGCGGCCGGTGGCGACCAGGTCGCCGAGTACGACCGGGCGGAGGACCTGCCCGTGATCGAGCAGCGGCCGGTGGTGCGGCTGCGGGAGATGACCGGGACCGCTCGGGTGCTGGGGGGTGCGGCATGACGATCCCGACGAGGTCCCTGGATCTGGCTGCTGCGCTGGCGCAGTACCGCGCGGGTCTGCCGACGCTGTCGGATGTCGAGCTGGAGCACCGGGCTGCTGCGGTCGCGGCGCTGCCGGGCTGGTTCGCCGGCGAGCTGCGCCGGGCGATCGACGCCGAGCGTGAGTCCCGCCGCCTGGCGGCGGACCGGCCGGCGCGGTCGCGGACGACGCGGGTCGTGGTGGGCGCGGTGACGGCCGGTGCCGCTCCGGCGGCGCTGGCTGGTCAGGCCCTGGCCGAGCACGCCGACCGGGTGCCGCAGGCGCTGCTGTACTCCCCGGCCGTCGCGGTCGGCCTGGTCGCCGTCGTGGTCGGCGGGGCACGGCTGGCCCGCTGGGTCGACGACCACCGGCACCCCCTGGCGGTGGACGTCGACGAGGACGACCTCGACCCGTACGGCCGGGAGCTGCTGGCCCGGATCCGGGCCGGTCGGCGGGCGCGCGGGGAGGTGTGCTGATGGCCGGGCTGCTGGTGGTGCGGGTGCACCTGGACTGGACCGACCCGGGTCACTACGACCGTGACCGGTCGCTGCCCTGCCGGATCTGCACCACGGCCACGCGGATGCGTGACGGCCGGGGCGAGGCGTGCCACCAGTCGTGCGCGGAGGACGAGATCGCCCGGGAGTTGCTCGGGGCCGGTCGGGCGCTGATCGCGGACGAGCGGGTGCCGGCGGTGTCCTGGAGCGCGATCAACGAGCGGCTGGCGACGGCGGGAGGACCCCGGTGAGCGCCGAGACGACGCCGACCGGGGCGGAGATGCCGGTGGGCAGCCGGGCGGACAAGGTCGAGGACACCGTCAAGCTGGTCATCCTCATCGCGATCATGCTGGCGGCGCTGGCCGCGTCCTTCACCCACATGAAGGACTGGACGCTGCACTGGATGCCGCACGACACCCCGCAGTGGTTCGGGTGGGCCAACGCGGTGATCTCCGAGTTGCTGCCGTTGGTGGCGACGCTGTCGCTGCGTAAGCGGCTGCGTCAGGGCAAGAGCCTGTGGTCCTACGCCCTGGCCGTCCTGCTGGCCGGCGCGGTGCTGTCCCTGGCCGCGCAGCTTTCCGCAGTCGGCGCCAACGCCTCCTGGTCGGCCCGTTTCCTGGCCTGCCTGCCGTCCCTGGCCTTCCTGTTTCTCTCGAAGCTCGTGATGGGGGACCTGGACTCCGGGCGCAAGCACGCGGAAATCGAGGCCGATCGTCAGCGCCAGGCCGCCGCTGAGGCCGCCCGCCGGGCGGAAGAGGTCCGGGCGGCGCGGGCGGAAACCGCCGCCGCGCGTCGGGCACAGGCGGAAGCCGAAGAGGCGGCCCGGGTGGAAACGGCGCGGGCCGACACGGAAACCGCCGCTCGCGTCGCGGCGGAAACCCGGGCGGCCGAGGCGGAAACCCGCGCGACGGTGGAGGCGGAAACGCGGGCGGAAATCGAGGCCGCCGCCGAGGCGGAAATCGCCGCCCACGCCGCTGCTGCTGCCGAGGCCGCCGAGGCTGTGCGGGTCGCCGAGCAGCGGGCCGCCGCCGAGACCGAGGCGGCGCGGCTGGCCGAGGGTCGGCTCGTCGAGGCCCGCGACGCTGCGGACCGGGCCGCCGCCGCCCGGGTCGTGGCCGAGCAGACCGCCGCCGCGCAGGTCCGGACGCTCACTGATGCCGCTGAGCAGGCCGAACGCGACTTCCAGCACGCCCTGGCCGACGCCCGCTACACCGCCCAGACCGCTCAGGACCGGGCCGTGGAGTTGGACGACGCGGTGCGGGCGCTACGGGCGCAGCTCGACCAGGCACAACGGTTCGCCGAGCAGCAGGTCACCGCGCGGGCGATCGCCGAGCAGGAGAGCCAGGCGATCAAGGACGTCCGCGACGGCCTCGTCAACGAATTGGAGCGCACCCGCCGGGCCCTTGCCCGCGCCCAGGAGAGGGCGGAAACCGGGGGGACCCGGCAGCCGGAAATCGTGCGGCCCTCTGCCCGGAAATCGCTCGCGTCGGCTCCGGCCACGTTGCCGGACAACCTGCCCGAGGTGGACAAGGTCCGGCCGGAAACCGTGGCGCTCATCCTGGCCGCCCGAGCGGAAAACCCGAATGCCACGCAGGCCGAACTGGCGGAGATCACCACGATTTCCGACCGCACGATCCGCCGGGTCCTCAACGCCGTGCCGGCGGAAATCGTCGGCCAGGCCCTCGAACTTACCAGCGGCAGCCGCGTCGCCTGACGCGCCGCTTTTCCGGGCGATGAGCCCACGGTGCTCGACCCGCCGACGACGTCGGGTCGGGTGCCGTGGCCCCACCCCTCGGCAGGAGGACAGACCCGATGACCCGCATCCCAACCCCGCACCACCCGCACCTGATGGAGGTGATCCCGTGAGCGCCCAACCCGCCGAGGACAACTACCGAACGTCACCGATGCCGCGAGTTCCATTCCGGCGTGAGGCGGACGTCGTTTCCCTGGTCCCGCCCAGGCCAAAGCCCCTACCAACCCCTCCCCCGCCGGAATCCAACCACGACGAAACAGCACAAACCACACCGGGCTTTTCTGGCCCCAACTCCGGCACTGGAATAACTCTGAGTGATATTCCGGGGGACTGGGGCAGCGTCAGGGCGGTGTGGACGGGCTCCCCGGAGCCGCTGTCCGACCTCGTCGCGCAGAGCGGCCGGGCCCGCGACGGCGAGGACGCCCAGGCGATCGCCATGGCGTGCTGGGCGGTGCTGGTGCTCATCCCGCGCGGGCTGCTGCACCTGGCCTCGTGGGTCCTGGCCCATCCCCTCCGATCGCTGGCCGCCGCCGCGGTGGCCGCGGTCTTCATCGCAACCCTCTGAAAGGAGGTACCTGTCATGACCAGCGCACTGATCGTGCTCGTCGGACTCGTCTACATCGCCCTGTCGATCCTGTTCCACTTCACCCCCCGCCTGCGGGTCGTGGTCGCCCTGGTGGTCGGCGGACTGCTCGCCGGTGTCGTCGTCACCCAGGTCAACAAGTGGCTGGCCACCGGCATCGGCCAGGTCGCCGAGCCGGTCGGCGAGTGGCTCGGCCAGGACACCGAGCAGGTCGCCGTGGCCATCCCCTCCGCATTGGGGTTCGCGCTCGGGATCGTCGTGGTGGTGTTCCTGCGCGGCAAGGGCGGTGGTGCCAAGGCCGGCAAGGGAGCCGCCGGCAAGGGCGGCGGGGGCGGCAAGGCGAAGCTGGCCCACGTCGCGCTGACCTGCGCCCTGCTGCTGCCGATGGTCGTCGGTGGTCTCGGCGAGACGATCCGGGACGTGGTCCAGTGATTTTCTTCGACGTCCTGGTGTACCTGGCGGTGGCGAAGATCGCCGTGCTGCTGCTGGAGGACGCCTCCTACGCGGTGCGGGGCAAGCAGTCACCCCGCCGGCAGGCCCGCGCCCGCGCGCAGGCCACCGCCCAGAAGGCCGACGGGCCGGCCGGGGCGAGCGCCCCGGCCGGTGCCGGCCGGACCGGTAGCACGGTCGCCGCCGCCGACGGTTACCTCGCCGGGCTCATCGAGGACGCCACCGAACGGGCCCGCGCCCGCCGCCGCCGGGCCGTCGCCCGCAAGCGCGGGGCGCAGGCCGTCGACGGGGTCGTCGTCGTCGGCGACGACGACGGCCGCTGGTACGCCGACTGCGACCTGTGCGGATGGTCCTCCCGGCCGTTCCGGATCGAGGCCAACGCCCAGGGAGCCGGCCGCGACCACACCCGCACCGAGCACCCCGACCAGTACACCGGGCAACCCGAACCCACGCCCAGCGGCGGTGATTCCACCGAATCCACCGCGCCCGCTCCCGGCGACAGCCAGGCGGAAGAGCCGCGTCGGCCGGCGCTGCGGGTGATCCCCGGTGGCGCCCAGAACGCTACCGACCCGGCCCCCGTGGGCACCCCAACTGCCGCCGGCGACCCGGCCGGTGGGCAGGAGCCCGCGCCCGGGGTGGTCCACACCGGCCAGCACCCCTACTGCCTGACGCCCTGCGGCCCCACCTGCACGGCACCGAGCCCCAAGCCGCGGTTCGGGTGGCGGTGCGGCCGGTGCGGGCAGCGCGCCGAGGGCTTCGAGTCGTTCGAGGCCGCCGAGCAGGCGTCGGTCGGGCACCAGTGCGCCACCACGCCGCCGGCCGACGCGGACACCGTGCCGGCCGGGCCGCCCAGCCAGGAAGACGTGGAGCGCATCCGCAACGACCTGTTCGGCAGGTGCGCCTACCGGGAGGTCCGCGATGGCTTCCCCGACCAGTGGTGTGACAACCCGGGCGGCGGCCCGGAGGGCCCGTTCTGCGACGAGCACCGCCAGGCACCGGCCACACCGGAGGCGAGCACCACTGCGGCCGAGCCGGGCCAGCCGGCCGAGCAGCACTACACCCGGTGCGACGCCTGCGGCTTCGTCAACGGGCCGACCCCGACGTGGCCGTCCCACTGCCCCCAGTGCCGGGCCGGGGACGACCACCTCCACCCGGCGAGCGACCTCGCCGACACCGACCAGGGGATGGGCACCCGGCCCAGCCCCACGACCAACAACACCGCCGAGCAACTGAGGGAGATGACCGTGAACCTGGAAGCCACTGGTCCGGAGGAGATCCGCGCCGCCTTCACCCAGGCCGCCGAGACCGCCGGGGAGAACGCCGAGACGATCGGCGGGATCGCCGGTGTCCTGACCGAGGCCGCCGACCGGTACGAGGGCCTGGAGATGTCCGCCTCGACCGTCGGGCACCTGCGCGACGCCGCCGAGCAGTTCGCCTCCGCGCAGGCGGCGCTGAACACCGCCCAGGAGGAGCTGCAGGCCGCTCTGGGCGACTTCAACAGCAAGGACGGCCAGGTCGCCGACGCCGTCGCCGAGACCGGCGGCAACGTCGCCAGCAAGGAAGTCCTGGTCGGCTGACCCGCCCCCGGGGCCCCGGGGGCGAGTACCGCCCCGGGGCCCCGGGCCCTCCCCCAACCCCGAACCCGATCGCCCCCCCCGGCCAGCCTCCGACCTGAAGGAGCCCAGCATGTCGACCCGGACCGTTTCCGAGATCCGCGCGGACCGCGCCGCCAAGTTCGGCCGGGCCCTGACCGCCCTGCTCGCGGTCACCGCCTACGCGGTCAGCTGGCTGGTACGCCGTAGCTGGCGGCGGCTGCTGCCGTTCTACTGGGTCGCCGCCGAACTGGCCGTCGCCTGGGTGGCGGGCCCGCTGGGCGTGTCCTGGCAGACCGTGGCGATCCTCGCCCTGGCCATCGCGGCCACCGCCGCCGGCTGGCGGGCCCGGTCCCGCGCCGTGCGGGCCTGGCGGGCCGCGATCGCCGTGGTCCTCGGCGTGTCCGCAGTGGCCACGGTCGCTGCCGGTGGGCCGGCGGCGTTGGCCGCGCACCCCACCCTCACGATCGCCGTGCCGACCCTGGCCGGGGTGGTGCTGGGCTGGCCCTGGTGGCACCACCTACGCCCGAGTCCGTCGGAGCCCGAGCCGCAGCCGGCCCCGGCCGTGGTCGACGCCCCGGTCGAGGTGGTCGACCCGCTGACCGCGCACTGGGAGCAGCGCTGGCAGCACGAGGTCGTCGGCCAGGGCGTCTGCGCCGGTACCACCCTGGTCAAGGCCATCGAGCCCCGGCCCGGGGTCACTGAGGCCCTCGTCCGCCTGGCTCCGGGCACCAAGCCGGCTCCGCTGTTCAAGGCCGGCCCGGACGTCGAGGTCGCGCTCGACCTCGACGAGGGCACCGTCGGGTGGCGTTCCACCGGCAAGACCGCCCGCTTGCAGATCATCATCGTCGAGCGGTCCTACATCCTCACCGGCGTGCCGTGGACCGGCCCCACCTACGCCGGTGGACGCTGCGAGATCGCCCGGTTCACCGACGGCTCGGCCGGCGAGTGGGTGTTCTACCGGCCCCTGTTCGGTGTGCTCGGCGGACTCGTCGTCGGTTCCTCCGGCTCCGGCAAGACCAGAGCGTTGGGCGCGATGATCGCCAACCTGCTCGACGGTGGCTTCCAGGTCGTCGTCGGTGACCCGCAGAACGGGCAGAGCCTGCCCGCGTGGCGCGACGCGGTGGAGTACCACGCCGGTGTGGAGGCGGTGATCCTGCTGCTGCGCCGCTTCCACGCCGAGGTGATGCGCCGCTCCGCGCTGCTCGCCGCCGCAGGTGTCGACACCTACGACGAGGACGACCCCCGGGTGAAGGCCCTCGGCCTGGGCAAGCTCATGGTCATCGTCGACGAGTGCCAGCTGGCGCTGATCCCGAACACGCCCCTGGTGCCGCTGGTCGAACAGGCCGCCGAGACGATGCGTAAGACCGGCGCCGGCTTGGTGCTGGCCACGCAGTTGCCGCAGATGAAGTCCCTCGGCGGGTCGGTGCGCCTGCGTGACGCCCTCGTCGCCGCCAACGCGCTGGTCCTGCGCCTGTCCAATCGAGGCTCCGGCACGACGATCCTGCCCGACGACTTCGTGGGCAACCCCTTCGCCCTGGAACGGGAGATCGACGGCCAGACCACCGCCGGCATGGGCTACCTGCGCCACAGCAACCGCGTCGGCATGCTCTGCCGCGTTCCGCACCTCGACGAGGTCGCCGTCGCCGCCGCCAGCCCCCGCGTGCCGGTGCGCTGGAACGTCCCCCCGATCGACCCCAACACCCCGATCAAGACGCCTGCGACCAAGACCGCCGCCGGTGGCTCGCCGACGACGCCCGGCGGGAGCGCGGTGGACCGGCTCCGCGCCGCGTTCGGCAGCCGCCCCAAGACCACCACCGTGGTCGAGCAGCTCCCGCCGCAGACCAGCGCCGACTGGGTCCTGGCGTGCCTGCGACGCGGCCCCGCCTCCGCGCAGGCCCTGCTCGACCGGCCCGACTGCCCCGTCAACCAGGCCCAGCTCTACGCCCTGCTGACCAAGCTCAAGGACGCCCGCCGCATCACCGCCCCCGCCCAACGCGGCGGCCCCTGGACCATCTCGGCCTGACCGCCACCGTGACGGCCGGCCCCACGACGGTCCGGCCCTCGCGGTGGCCGCCACGCCCCCATCCCCCGACCTGCCGTGCCCACCGCCCGGACAAGGAGACCCCGCCCATGGCCAGCACCGCCCGCCGCCGCACGAAGAAGAACGCCAAGGTCGACCACGGCTCCGAGCTGGCCCGCCGCGCCGGCCTGGCCACCCGGGCCGCGTGGGCCAGCTCGGCACGCGGCACGGGCCGGCTGGCCCGCCGCCTGCCCAGCCCACACCGCACCCCCGGCGTCGACCAGCCCGGCCACGACACCACCGGCCTGGTGCTGCTACTCACCGGACTACTCGTCGCCGCAGCAGAGTGGACCAACCCTCCCGGCTTGCCCGGCCGGCTCCTGGACGTGCCAGCCGGCGCTGCTGACGGTCTGCTCGGCGGACTCGCCCCGCTCGCTGCGCTGCCTCTGCTGTGGCTCGCGGTGGAAGCCATGCGCCACCCCGCCGGCCAGCACACCCTGCGACTCCTCGCCCGCGCCGCCGGCATCGTGCTGATCGCCGCCGGCACAGCCGGGCTGCTCGACCTCGCCGCCGACGCCGGCGGACTGCTCGGCCGGGTCACCGGAGACCTCGACACCGTGTTCAGCGTGTGGGGAGCCACGCCGATCCTGCTCGGCCTGATCGCCGCTGGGCTGACCGCCGCCACCGGCATCACCCCCGCTGCCCTGGCCACCACCATCGCCGCCGCCCGCCGCCGCCCGGTGGCTGCCCCCGCGCTGACCACCCTCGACGACCTCGACGACGAGGACGACATCGCCCGGGTCGACGTCGACCAGGACGACACCACCGTCACGCCGACGGCCACCGCGCTAGCCCGCCCGCCGGCCGCGCCGCAGGCGGATTCCCCGGAATCAGCGCCCCGGGCGGCGATGCCGCGTCCGCGCCGCCAGCCCACCGACCCGGCCACCACCGCAGCGCAGGCGACGACGGCCGGCGACTACCAGCTGCCGCCGCTGACCCTGCTCGCCGCCGGTGACCCACCGAAGCGGCGGACCGCGACCACCGACACCGGCTGGCAGGCCCTCCAGAACGTCCTGGGCGACTTCAAGCTCGCCGCCACGGTCTCCGCCGCGCACCGTGGACCGACCGTCACCCGCTACGAGATCACCATCGGCCCCGGCGTGAAGGTCGAGAAGGTCACCGGCCTGGCCAAGAACTTCGCCTACGCCGTCGGCCAACCCGAGGTACGGATGCTGTCCACGATCCCGGGCAAGAGCGCCATCGGGGTCGAGGTCCCCAACCCGGACCGCGAGACGGTGACCCTCGGCGACGTCATCCGCTCCCGCGCCGTCCGCGACGGGCACCGGCTCCTCGTCGGCCTGGGCAAGGACATCGACGGCAAGGCCGTCACCGCCAACCTCGCGACCATGCCCCACGTGCTCATCGGCGGGGCCACCGGCTCCGGCAAGTCGGGCTGCCTCAACACCCTGCTCGTGTCGATCCTGACCCGGGCCACCCCCGACGAGGTGCGGCTGCTGCTCATCGACCCCAAGCGGGTCGAGTTGACCGCCTACGCCGGCATCCCCCACCTGGTCACCCCGATCGTCACCAATGCCCGTAAGGCCGCCGACGCCCTGGAGTGGGTCGTGCGGGAGATGGATATGCGCTACGACGACATGGCCGCCCACGGCGTCCGCCACATCGATGAGTACAACCGGCGGGTTCGCGCCGGGCAGATCACCGCCCCGGCCGGCAGCGACCGCACCCTGCAGCCCTACCCGTACCTGGTGGTCGTCGTCGACGAACTGGCCGACCTGATGATGGTCGCCCCCCGCGACGTCGAAGAGTCCGTCGTGCGGATCACCCAGCTCGCCCGCGCCGCCGGCATCCACCTCGTCCTGGCCACCCAACGCCCCTCGGTGGACGTCGTCACCGGCCTGATCAAAGCCAACGTGCCGTCCCGCCTCGCGTTCGCCACCTCGTCGCTGACCGACTCCCGGGTCATCCTCGACGAACCCGGCGCGGAGAAACTCCTCGGCCAAGGCGACGGCCTCTACCTGCCGATGGGCGCGGGCACCCCCACCCGCATCCAGGGCGCCTGGGTGTCCGACGCCGAAGTCACCGCCGTCGTCGAGCACTGGCGCGGCCAAGCCGCCGCCACCGGCCAGCCCACGATGCCGGCCACCGTGCCGCCACCCGCCGCCCCGGCCGCAGCGGCGGTGGACACCGCGGTGGTCGACGGGCTCGACGACGACGAGCGGGCCCTACTGCGCGAAGCCGCCGAGCTGATCGTCACCAGCCAGTTCGGCTCCACCTCGATGCTGCAACGCAAACTGCGCATCGGCTTCGCCAAGGCCGGCCGCCTCATGGACACCCTCCACGAGCTGCGCATCGTCGGCCCTTCCGAGGGTTCCAAGGCCCGCGACGTCCTCGTGAAGCCCGACGAGCTGCCCGCCCTGCTCACCGCCCTCGGCGGCGAGCATCCCACCGACCCGGACGACCGCACCACCGCCACGGTGCTGCCGTTCCCGCGCAGCGGCACCCGCCGCTGACAACACCCAGGAGGAATCCATGACCACAACCTCGGCCACGAGCATTGTTGCGCCGACGATCCCGGTGCGGCTGTACCTGAGCGACACCGACGCCGAGCAGCCCCACGTCATCGAGCGGATCGTCACCGGCTGGCCCGTCGCGCCCGGCCTGGCTATCAACGTCACCATCGGCGACGACGGCCTGCGACTCGACGGCCGCTACAGCCTCACGCACCTGCCCAGCGGCCTGGCCATCGCCCGGTGGCTGTGCGCCCGCCACGTCGACCAGGCCGCCGTCGCCGCGATCGCCACCGGCGTCGACTGGACCGTCGACGCCGAGCAGCTCGTGGGCGACGAGCGCACCGTGCCGCTGCGCCCCGGCGTCGCCGTCTGGGACTGGTGCGGCTACGACCGCCTCTGCCGGGCCGAGGCGTACCCGCGCCCGGACTCCCCCGCCTACGCCAGCCGCTAACGCGGCGCGGGCGGCCCCTACGCCCTGAGAAAGCCGGGGCCGCCCGCCACTCCCCCATCCACGACAGATGACAGGAGCTACCCAATGGTGCCCGATCCGGGTGACCCGACCTTCCTCGGCGCGGCCTACGCCAGCCACTACGAGCCGCGCGGCGAGCACGGCCCCCGCCGCCACTTTCAGATCCCGACCGCCGGGGCGTACGCCGTCCTGGTGACGATCTCGGCCAGCCTCGCCGACAGCACCTCCCGCTGCACCGGCTGCGGAGCGACCGACCGTAACTTCTCCGAGTTGGAGATCCTGGCCCGCGCCGGGGCGCACGCGTCGGCGTGTGGGCGGGGCACCGTGCCGGCAGCCCTGGACGCTGAGATCGCCACGGTGCGCGCCGAGCTGGCCCGCATCGACCCCAAGGCGTCCGGCTACCACCAGATCGCCGGGGTGCTGCTCGGTGCCGGCCTGGCCGTCCTCGGCGGAGCCGGAGCCGGCGGCCACCTCCCCACCGCCGCGCTCGCGGCCGGCGCGGCCACCGCCGTGGTGGTGCTGACCGCCGTGGTGCTGCTCCTGCTCGCCTCCCGGCCCCGCCTCGGCGGGGCCTTCGGGTTCGTCGCGTACGCCGACGCCGACGACGCCCAGGGCGTACTCGCCCGCATCGTCGCCGGCGACGCCGGCCAGGTCCCCCAGCTGACGCCCCTGGCCAAGGCCCGGGAGCTGTGGTGGCTCTCCCGCGCCACCCGGGCCAAGTACCGGGCGATCAGCAGGGCGGTACCGCTGCTGCTGGCCGGGTACACCGGCGCGGCCCTGACCGCCGCCCTGGCGATCGGCGCGTGGTGACCACATGACCCACTCGTTCGCCACCACGGTTGCCGCCACGACCGACGAGTTCCGTCTCGACGTCGTCACCGACCCCGACGTCGACAACCCCCAGGCGGTCACCTACTTCACCGCCGCCGATGGTGACACCGCCTGCCACCAGGCCGTGCGGCTGCTCGCCGCCGTCGACGGCCCCGACGACCGCTACGGCGAGCTGTACGTCCACGACGGAGACGGCAACGCCGTCCACTACGACACCATTCACCTGCCCGCGTGACCATTCAATGCGCACGAATGGGCGGCCCGAATCGTCGGGCCGCCCATTCGAATGCTCGCGTTCGGATTGCCTTGGCACGCAAGACCGCCAGGCTCGCCCCGGTATGTACCGATTTCCTGTCGAGATCCACACAGGACCGACCGGAAACGCCGATCCCGGGGCGCGTCGGTGCCCCGGCCGATGGCACAGTCACCGTAAGATCCACGGGTTACAACCCCGGCCTGTCTCGGGGCCACTTCCAAGCTTCGATCTTGAGGGAGCGCCTTCGCTCAACCCCTAACTCCACAAAAAAGCAGAGCCCCAGACCCCCGTCGTTTGGCCGCGGTCGGGATCTGAGGCTCTTCACAAGCTCGGAGGCAACCATAGCACCCACCTCCGGGCTGGGTGCATTCTTGTCTCAAGACACGGTTACTGCGTGTCGCGTCGATGCCTGCGTGCACCCAGCTCACTCCTCTGCGTCACGAGCCAGCAGTGGCTTGATGACGCCACGCTCATCACCCCAACGTGCACGGCTGCGCCGCTGGGCGATTCATCTTCTCGTCGAGGCTGATCAAGGCTTAGGACATAAGCCTGGGCGGTCTGCGACGGTGCCGCGATGATCACGGCACCGCAGACGACGCTGCCTGCGGACCGGGTGGCGGCGTTGGGGTACTGCCCTGATTGCTACGCCACCGGCTCGGTCACTCTCGTCGTGCCCGGCGCGCGGCGCTGCCAGGCGCACCTGGTCGACCAGCGGCTGCTGGTGGAGACCACCCGCACTGGACAGGCCCGGCTGGTCGCCCCGGCCGGTGCCCGCCGCCGGCCGGTCCACCCGACCGGTCTTCAGATGCCGTGCGTGGCCTGTGCGGCTGCCGGCGTCGACCGGCAGGGCTTGCCCCGTGACGGCGAGGGGTCGGACCCGCTGTGCATGCCGTGCTGGCGTGGCCGGGCCGACCGGCAGGGTGCGGCGGACCGGCACCGGTTGGTGGCCGAGCTGCGTGAGCGCCTGGACGTCGGCGAGCCGGCCGGGTGCGCGGCGTGCGGCGAGCCGGACCCGGTCCCCTCCTGTTGGCTGTGTGGGTACTCGTGGCTGGCGCAGGCTCGCGCCGACCACGAGCACGCTCAAGCGCTGGAGGCCGCCGCCGTCGCCACGCGGTTCGCCCTGCTCGCCGAGACGACCGAGGCCCAGCAGCGGACCGCCGCGCTGACCGCCTGGATCGAGCGGATCACCGAGACCCTGGCTGCGTTCCACGCCGGTGACAGTTGGGGTCGGCCGGTGTGGCTGCTCGCGGACCTGCTCGCCCGCGACGCCGCCGCCCGGTCCAGCCGTCGTGGCCGCCCATCGGCTCTGGGCCGGGTCGGCGGCGTGATGGCCGTCGACAGTGACCGTCGCTCCGGCCGCCGGGCGATGCCTGGCCGGGCCGCGACCGCCGAGCTGGCCGGGTGCGGTGACAGTACCCGCCCGGTCACCGATGCCTGGCGCCGTGCGGAGGCGCTGGGCTGGTGTGTGCGGGTCGAGCAGGGCCGCCGGCTGTCCTACGCCGAGCGGTGCGCCACCGGCCGCTCCCAGGCCCGTGCCGTCTTCGACATTACCCCGGTTCACCGGGGCGACTCGGCCGCGCAGGCCGCGCACATCCCAGCCGCTCTGGACGTCCTGGCCGACCTGCTGGAGCACGCCCGCACCCTCCTGGCTGACGCCCAAGCCCACGTCGACGCCCTCGCTGCTCGTGCCGGTGGCTGGGTCGACTACCGCGAGCGGGTCCGCCGTCAGCAGATGCGCCAGGCGGTCACCGCCGCCCGCGATCACGCCCGTGACCAGGCCACTAATTTCCGCACCCCCCACACGGTGTCTCAAGCTATGAGTGTTTACTCCAGCTTGTCTCGGGGTCTGCTGATCTCACCGCCGATCGCGCCCACACCGTCGGTGGACAGCCGGCAAAGCCGGCGGAAGGACGGCGCTTCGCGCTCATCGACAAGAGCGGGAGTCGATCACGGGTGTGCCAGGCCATCGCCTGTACAGCGTCCTAGGCCGGCTCAGAGGCACAGTGCCGCGCCACGGCCACGACGGGCACGTCCTGAGTGGTCGGCATGGGCGTATGGCCTCGCACGGGCAGTGCAGGGCCGGTGGGCGTGGCTACGTTCGGTTCCGTTGCCCCGGGTCGCTGCGACGTTGGGTGCCGCCCTGGGTCGAGACTGGACGGCCGAGGCCCTGGATGCCTGGGTGCGCCGGGCCCGGTCCCGGCCGTTGCTGGTCGAGCCCCGCGACCCGGTGGCGTACCTGCGGTCCGTACTGGAGGACGCGTTGACCGGGCCGGACGCTCCGCCGCATCCGGCGGCCCGGCACACCCGGCACCAGCGGGTCCTGGCCGCGATGCAGGCCGCCGTCCAGCGCGAGCGGCGCGACCAGGCGCGCGCCGCCGAGGTCCAGCGGGACCAGGCCGCCGCACGGCCGGGCTGGCGCAGCCCGGCGGCCGAGGCCGCTCTCGCCGCGATCCGC
>NZ_JBMDWU010000389.1:0-18621 GCF_048594385.1 Micromonospora sp.
CCACCAGCCCGACCGGGATCAGCGCCCACTTCCACGGGCTGGGCCACTGTTCCCGCTGCACCAGGGGCAGCAGCAGGAGCGTCACGCCGACGCCGAGCAGCAGCACCCCGACCGGGTCGAGCCGGTGCCGGTCGAGCCGGCCGGCGGCCCGGGTGGGCAGCAGCCGCCAGCCGAGCAGCACCGCCAGCACCCCGACGGGGACGTTGACGAAGAACACCCACCGCCAGCCGTGGTCCTCCCCGCCGAGCTGGATGAGCAGGCCGCCGAGCAGGGGGCCGACGGCGGTGGAGATGCCGATGGTCGCGCCGAGCAGGCCGAACGCGCGACCCCGCTCCGCGCCCCGGACCAGCTGCTGGATCAGGCCGGTCACCTGCGGGTTGACCACTCCGGCGGCGACGCCCTGCAGGAGCCGGGCGGCGACCAGCCAGGTCGGGGACTGGGCCAGCCCGGCCAGCGCGCTGGTGACGGTGAACAGGGCTACCCCGACGACGAAGGCGTTACGGCGGCCCCGGGCGTCGCCGAACCGGCCGGCCGGCACCAGGACCAGCCCGAAGGTCAGCGCGTAGCCGGACAGCACCCACTGCAGGTCGCTCGGGCTGGCCTGCAACGACCGTTCCATCGACGGGATGGCGACGTTGACGATGCTGACGTCCAGCAGCGTCATGAACGCCGCGACCAGGCCGACGCCGAGGGCCTGCCAGCGGCGGCGGTCGTCGGTGGGGCTGCTCATGGGACCGTCGGCGGTGGCGCGGTCCCGCACGGACCGGTGATCGGGCATGCCGCAGCGCTACCCGGGGGCCGGTGCGGCAAACCGGTGTCCGGCCCGGCCGCCCGGCGGGGCGCGGCGGCGCTCACGCCGGCTGGCGGGCGCACCAGCGGGGGCCGAAGTCCAGCCCGGCCAGCGGCGAGTCCTCCCGGTGCAGCAGGCCCTTCTCGGTGAGCTGGCGCAGGGGCGCGTGGACGTCCTGCTCGGCCAGCCCCGCCTCCTCGGCGATCAGGTCGGGGTAGGGAACCTGGCTGCGTGTCTCCAGCACGCTGACCGCCTCGTAGACGCGCACCTCGACCTCCGACAGACGTACCTGCTGCATCGTGCCCCTCCTTGCCGTCACCCCGGCCGGCCGGTCGGGCGGTCCGGGTGGCGCGGCTTACCCGCTGGCCGCCCGACGATGCCTGCCGACGGCCGGTCGTGCGCGCTACCGGACGGGCCGGTGCCCTAGGCTGGACGGCATGATCATCTGGGATCTCGTCGTGGTCGGTGCCGGGCCGGCCGGGCTCAGCGCGGCCCGGGAGGCCGCTGCGGCCGGCGTGCGGACGCTGGTGCTGGACCGGGCCGTGCACCCCCGCTACAAGACCTGCGGAGGTGGCCTGATCGGCACGTCGCTGTCGATGGTGGCCGGCCGGATCGAGGTGCCGGCGCACGACCGGGTCGACCGGGTCACCTTCACCCGCGACGGCCGGTGGGGCTTCACCCGCCGGCACGGCACACCCCTGGTGACCATGGTGCGCCGCGAGGAGTTCGACGACCGGCTGCGCGCGGCGGCGGTGTCCGCCGGGGCCGAGGTCCGCGAGGGCGTCGCCGTGCGCGCCCTCGACCAGGACCCCGACACGGTACGCGTCCGACTGGCCGACGGTTCCACGGTGACCGCCCGGACGGTGATCGGGGCCGACGGTTCCGCCGGGGTGACCGCCCGGCACGTGGGGGTCCGGTACGGGCAGGTGGACCTGGGCCTGGAACGGGAGTTGCCGGTGTCACCCGCGCAGGCGGCCCGCTGGCGGGGGCGGCTGCTGCTGGACTGGGGCCCGTTCCCCGGCGCGTACGGCTGGGTGTTCCCCAAGGGGGACCTGCTCACCGTCGGCGTGATCGGGGCCCGGGGCGAAGGGGAGCGCACCCGTGCCTACCTGCACAGCTTCCTCGACCGGCTGGGCCTGGCGCAGGTGCCCGCCGCGCACGACTCCGGGCACCTGACCCGGTGCCGGGTCGACGACTCGCCGCTTGCCCACGGCCGGGTGCTGGTGGCCGGGGACGCGGCCGGCCTGCTGGAGCCGTGGACCCGGGAGGGGATCAGCTACGCGCTGCGCTCCGGGACGCTGGCCGGCGCGGCGGTCGCCGCCGGTGACCTGGACCGCTACCCCCGCGAGGTGCACGAACGCCTGGTGCCGTCGATGCGCGCCGGGCGGCGGATGCTGACCCTGTTCGCCCGCCGCCCGGAACTGTGCCACGCGTTGGTGGCGACCCCGGCCGGCTGGTCGATGTTCGTCCGGTTCTGCCAGGGCCGGCTGAGCTTCGACCGGACCATGGACCGGCTGCCGGTGCGGGCCGTGACGGCCCTGCTGGACCGGCGGCCCGCCCGGGGCCGGCGGCCGGCCGGGCCGCCCGTGCGCTGACCCGCCGGCCCGTGGCGGGCCGACGGAGCCGGGTCAGGGCACGACCACCGCGCGGCCGTGGATCTCGCCGGCCCGCAGCAGGTCGTACGCCTCGGGCGCGCGGTCCAGCGGGAAGGTCTGCACGTCGGCGGTGAGCAGCCCGGCGCGGCCCAGGGCGATCACCTCCTGGAGTTCGGCCCGGGTGCCCCAGAACGGGACCGTGACGCTGGTCTCGAACGGCACGGTGGGCGGTGCGTCGGCGACCGGCCGTACCGGCATGGTGCCGCCGCCCAGCCCGACCAGCAGCAGCCGGCCGCCGGTGGCCACGACGCCGCGGGCGGTGGCGAGGGTGGCGTCCACCCCGACGCAGTCGATGACCACGTCCGCGCCGTCGGGCGCCGGGCCAACCAGCTCCCGGATCCGGTCGACGGTGTCGGGGCCGGCCGGCACCACGTGGTGCGCGCCGACCCGGGTGGCCAGGTCGAGGGCGGCGACGTTGCTGTCCACCGCGATGATCCGTACGGCGGTGGTGGCGGCGAGGATCTGCACCGCCATGTGCCCCAGCCCGCCGATGCCGATCACCACGGCCGACGTGCCGGGCCGCAGCGCCGGCCGGGCCAGCTCGATCGCGTGGTACGGGGTCAGCCCGGCGTCGGTCAACGGCGCCGCCTGGGTCACCGCCAGGTCACCGACGGACAGCAGCCGGGAGGCCGGCACCACCACGTGTTCGGCCAGCCCACCGTCGCGGCTGAGGCCGATCCCGCCGAGCGGCACGGTGCGGCACTGGTTCTCCAAGCCCCGCAGGCAGCCCCGGCAGGTGCCGCAGCCGATGATCCCGTAGACGGCGACCCGCTCCCCGGCGGACCAGCCGGTGACGCCGTCGCCGAGGGTGTCCACGGTGCCGGCGATCTCGTGGCCGAGGGTGATCGGGGTGGGGAAGGCACCCGGCGGGGCGTCGAGGATGTGCAGGTCGGAGTGGCAGGCCCCGACCGCGCCGACGCGTACCAGCACCTCGCCGGGGCCGGGCGTCGGGGTGGGCACCTCCACCTGTTCGAGCACCCCGGGGGCGGTCATCCGTACCGCGCGCATGGTTTCGTCCTCTCGTCGCCGACGGTCCCGCGCGCTTACCCCTCCCGCCGGCCTTGATGCCGGGTGCACACTGAGCGTCATGAGCGAATCGTTCACCGACGAGCAGTACGCGTTCCTGCGGCACGCGCGCTTCGGCGAGCTGCCACCGTCGGTACGCCCCGACGAGCGGTCGGCGTCGACCGAGACCGACCCGCCCCGCTACCAGCCCGATCCGACCCCCGGCCAGTACGAGCAGGACCTGCGCGCGGGCGGCTGAGCCCGCGGGGCCCCGGGGCGGCACCCCGGGGCCCGTCGACCTGCGCGGTGAGCGTCGGCCGGGCGGCTCAGAACACCGGCACGCCGGCGCGGACCAGCCGCCAGTTCGGCACGAAGAAGTCGGCCGGGTCGATGGTGCCCCTGGCCTGCGCCCAGTCGATGAGCAGCTGGCGGATCTCCTGCTGCGCGTTGTAGACCTGGGTCTTCACGATGCCGGGGAAGTTCCCGCCGCCGCTGCGCCGGTAGTTGTTCACCGCGACCACGAACTGCGCGTCGGCGGCGACCGGGGTGTCGGTGCCGGGCAGCACCAGCCGGGTGATCCGCTGCCCGACCGGCCGGGAGACGTCGATGTCGTAATCCAGCCCGGAGATCACGTCGTAGTTGTAGTCCGGCACGGCCGGGTCGCTGATCGTCGCCGGGTCGACAGGTGCGCCGACGGGCAGCGTGGTGAAGTACTTCGCCGAGTACTCCAGGTACGCCTTCACCTCGGCGCCGGTGAGCACCACCGCCTCCAGGGTGTTGTCGTAGACGTACAGCCCGGCGACGTCACGGATGCGCACGTCACCCTGCGGGAACACGGCGGTGCGGCTGAACGGTGCGGCGATCGACAGCACCGGCAGCGCCGCGTACGGGCCGCCGGTGAGCGCGGCGGTGACCACTTCGGTCTGCACGTGGTTGATGAAGTCCAGGATCGGGGTGTCCCGGTAGCGCGACTCGGCCGCCGACAGTTCCTGCGCGGACCGGGCGACCACCGTGTTGACGTACCCGACGGTCTTGTCGTGCTGGCCCCGCACGGCGGCGAGCACCTTCGGGTCCTCGACCACCGTGTTGGTGTTGAGCATGGTGGCGCCCTTGGCGACGACCTTCCAGCGGCCCCGCTCCCGGGTGAGGGTGAAGTCCATCCGGGTCAGCCGCTGCCCCCACTTGGACGGTTCGGCGGTGAGCACCTGCGCACCGGTGGCGGTGTTGGTGACGAACTTCTCCACCACCTCGTTGTGGGCGTGGCCGAACAGGATCGCGTCGATGCCGGGGACCTGCTGGGCGATCAGCGCGACCGGGTTCTCGTTGGGCAGCTCCGGGCCGTAGCTGGAGGTGCCGCTGTCGCCACCGTGGGCGGAGACGATGACCAGGTCCGCGCCGCGTGCCCGCATGACCGGCACCCACTTCGCGGCGGTCTCCACCATGCCGGGGAAGACCAGCTTGCCCTCCACGTTGCCCTTGTCCCAGATCGCCACCCCGGGGTTGGTCAGGCCGAGGATACCCACGGTCAGGGTCGGCGAGCCGGGCCCGCCGGGCCGCACCCGCTTGAGCACGTACGGCTGGAACGCCGGCTTGCCGGTCTTCGCGTTCACCGCGTTCGCGGCCAGCGCCGGGAAGCCCAGCTGGTCGATCCAGGTGGCCAGCAGCGGCAGCCCGTAGTTGAACTCGTGGTTGCCCAGCGTCACGGCGTCGTACCGCAGGATGTTCATCGCGCGGGCCATCGGGTGCGTCGCGCCGGTGACGGTGATCGGCTCCTGCTTGGCGTAGTACGTGGCCAGCGGGGTGCCCTGGATGGTGTCGCCGGCGTCGAGGACCAGGGTGGCCCGGCCCCGGCGCTCGGCGCGGATCTGGTTGACCAGGGTGGCGAGCTTGGCGATGCCGACGTCGTTGTGCTTGCTGTCGTCGAACTCGGCGTCGCGGTAGTAGTCCCAGTTGTAGACGTTGCCGTGGGTGTCCGAGGTGCCCAGGACGGTCAGGTCCCAGGTCTTCGGACCCTTCGGGCCCTGCCGCTGCGCCGCCTGGGCGGGCGCGCCGGCGATCAGCGGGGCGGTGGCCGCGGCGGCGGCGACGGCCAGCACCTGGCGGCGCGACGTGCCGGGGGAGGAGGTCATGGGGGTGCCCTTCGACGGGGATGGACGCGCCTCGTAAGCGCCGTTGCGCACCATAACGAGCAGCGGTCGCTCCTGCCACAGTGGCCCGCACTGTTCCACCACCGCGCCACCACCGCGCCGTCGCCGGCCACCCGCCCGTCACACCGCCGTCGTCGGATGCCCGGCGCGGGTTGTTTCCGGCCGATCCGTCGGGGTAGGTGACCCAGCGACCCAGAACGCACCAAACCAGACAGGGGAGCCGCACGGTGAGCCAGGACCAGTACACCCCGCAGGACCCGAACACCCAGTACGGCCACCAGGAGGGTCAGTCGGCCCAGCAGCAGTCGACGCCCGGCCGGACCGACCGGATGGGTCCGGAGCCCGACCACGGCGAGACGTCGTACCGGGGCAGCGACCGGCTGGCGGGCAAGCGGGCCCTGATCACCGGCGGCGACTCGGGCATCGGCCGGGCGGTGGCGATCGCGTTCGCCCGGGAGGGCGCCGACGTGGTGGTGTCCTACCTCGACGAGGACGAGGACGCCGACGCCCGGGAGACCGTCCGGCTGATCGAGGAGGCCGGCCGCCGGGGGGTCGCGGTGCGCACCGACCTGACCGACGAGCAGCACTGCCGTGACCTGGTCGACCGGACGGTGACCGACCTCGGTGGCCTGGACATCCTGGTCAACAACGCGGCCTACCAGATGGCCCAGGACGACGGCATCGAGGCGATCAGCACCGACCAGTTCGACCGGGTGATGAAGACCAACCTGTACGCGATGTTCTGGCTCTGCCGCAGCGCCCTGCCGCACCTGAAGGAGGGCGCGACGATCATCAACACCACCTCCATCCAGGCGTTCGACCCGTCGCCGCCGCTGCTGGACTACGCCACCACCAAGGCGGGCATCGCCAACTTCACCAAGGGGCTCGCCGCGCAGCTCGCCGACCGGGGCATCCGGGTCAACGCGGTCGCGCCCGGCCCGATCTGGACGCCGCTGATCCCGGCGACCATGCCGCCTGAGAAGGTGGAGCAGTTCGGCACCGACACCCCGCTGGGCCGGCCCGGGCAGCCCGCCGAACTGGCCCCGGCGTACGTCTTCTTCGCCTCGCAGGAGTCCAGCTACGTCACCGGGGAGATCCTGGGCGTGACCGGCGGCCGGTTCACCAAGTGACCGCCCCGTCCGCCGGGCCGGGGCCTTGGCCGCGGTCCGGCGGTCAGCGGGGCCAGTCCGCCAGCCGGCGACGGACCTGCGCGATCTGCGCCGGGTCCAGGCCGTAGCGGGCGAGCCGCCGGTCCGGCAGCCGGTCCAGGTAGCGGCCGGCGGCCCGCACGTCGTCGTCGGCCAGCGCCGGGTCCACCTGCCGGGCCAGGGTCAGCAGCTCGTCGACCGGGTACTGCGCCAGCGCGGCGGCGACGTCGATGTAGTCGCGGGCCTCCCGCCGGTTGACCAGGGCGGCGGTCTTGTTGGCGATCAGGTCGCGGACGTCCATCACCGGACCGAGGTCCATCACCACCGGTGAGCGGTAGCGGTCGAGCCGGGCCAGGCTGAGCCGGATCTGCCGGTCGTCCCGGCCGACCACGAAGTCCCGGATGTCCCGGTCGAAACCCTCGAACAGGTCACCGAGGTCGCTGTCCGGGTCGGCCGGCGCGACGGTGTACCCGGCGCGTTCCAGCGCGGCGCACACCTCGGCCGCCGCGGCGGCGGCCGCCCCCTCCACGTCGGCGAACAGGTCGACGTCCTCGGTGGGTCGGGTGACCAGGCCGTGCGCCGCCCACGCCACCCCGCCGCCGAGGACGAACCGGTGCGGCCCGGCCGCGGTGAGGGCGACCCGGGCGACCTCCCGGTAGAAGTCGTGCAGGTGGGTCACGCGGTCCGCAGACCCCGGTGCCGGCTCTCCCAGGCCGACCGGACCCCCCGGGGCAGGTTGAGCCGCCGCCACACCCGGCGCAGGGTGCGTCCGTCGATCAGTGCCCGCAGGTCGTCGGCGCGGGTGGTCTCGCGCAGCACGTTCTCGTACAGCCAGAGCAGGTCGTCCGGTTCGGCCAGGTCGAACGTGCGTTCGCTGCTCCACATCAACCGGACCGGCAGCTCCACCACCCCGCCGGTGGGGCCGGTCAGCTCCGCCAGGGTGCGCGCCACCACCACCGGCCGGCCGGGCCGGGCCAGGTGGGCGGTGGTCGCCAGGGTGGCCTGCATGCTGTCAGGGTAACGCCGCCGCGACCTGCGCCGGCACGCGACTTTCCCCGAACCGGCCCGGGCCGCCACGCGCCGGCCCTGCGCGACCGGGACGCGGACGGCCGGCGCGGGGTATCCTGGTGGGCAGGAGCGTCGGTGTGTCCAGTGTCCCCGGGCCTCACCTGAATTGCCGTCGCGGAGTTCCGTTCGGCTGGAGCCGCGTTGCGCCACGCGCCGAGAGGCGACATGCACACCGGCGCTCCGCCACCGCGGTACGGCGCTGCCCCCGACCCCTCCGGTCGGGGGCAGCGCCGTATCGGTGCGCGGGAGATCCCCGCACCCGGGTCGCATGCTCCGCCCCGCTGGCCTATGTTCAGTAGGTCGGATCATGCCCGGGAGGGAGGTGCGCGGTGGGTCTGCGGACGTTCATCTCTGGCTGGCCGGTCTACCGGCAGCTCACCGGCACCGACCCGCTCGGCCGGGGCGCGGCGGCGCAGTCGGACCGGTCCGCCGGGCTGACCGCCCGTACCGAGACCGCCGACCGGGTGGCCCGCTCGGTCTGCCCGTACTGCGCGGTCGGCTGCGGGCAGCGGGTGTACGTCTCCGACGACCGGGTCACCCAGATCGAGGGCGACCCGGACAGCCCGATCTCCCGGGGGCGGCTCTGCCCGAAGGGCTCGGCCAGCAGGAGCCTGGTCACCAGCCCGCTGCGGCAGACCACGGTCCGCTACCGCCGACCGTATTCCACCGAGTGGGAGGATCTCGACCTCGACACCGCGCTGGACATGATCGCCGACCGGGTCCTCGCCGCCCGCGAGCAGACCTGGGAGGAAGTCGACAGCGACGGTCGTCCGCTGCACCGCACGCTGGGCATCTCCAGCCTGGGCGGGGCGACGCTGGACAACGAGGAGAACTACCTCATCAAGAAGCTGTTCACGGCGATGGGGGCGCTCCAGATCGAGAACCAGGCCCGCATTTGACACTCCGCCACCGTCCCCGGTCTGGGGGCCAGCTTCGGTCGCGGTGGCGCGACGGACTTCCAACAGGACCTCGCCAACGCTGACGTCATCGTCATCCAGGGCTCGAACATGGCCGAGGCCCACCCGGTGGGCTTCCAGTGGGTCATGGAGGCCAAGCGGCGCGGCGCGAAGGTCTTCCACGTCGATCCCCGGTTCACCCGCACCAGCGCGGTGGCCGACTCGTACCTGCCGATCCGGGCGGGCACCGACATCGCCCTGCTCGGTGGCGTGGTGCGCTACATCCTGGACAACGAGCTGGACTTCCGGGAGTACGTGCTGGCGTACACGAACGCGGCGACGATCGTCAGCGAGCAGTTCGCCGACACCGAGGACGGCGACGGCCTGTTCTCCGGCTACGACCCGAACACCGACAGCTACGTGCAGACCAGCTGGCAGTACGCCGGGCACGAGGGGGACTCCGGCAGCGGGCACACCGCCAAGGAACGCGACAGCGCGGCCGGCCTGCGGCACGAGTCGCACGGCGCGCAGGTGCACGGGCAGACCGAGCGGGACGAGACCCTGCAGCATCCGCGCTGCGTCTACCAGATCCTGCGCCGGCACTTCGCCCGCTACACCCCGGAGATGGTGGAGCGGGTCTGCGGCATCCCTGCGGAGAAGTTCCTGGAGCTGGCGCGGGCCTGGACGGAGAACTCGGGCCGGGACCGCACCGGCGCGCTGGTCTACTCGGTGGGCTGGACCCAGCACAGCGTCGGTGTGCAGTACATCCGCACCGGGGCGATCATCCAGTTGCTGCTGGGCAACATGGGCCGGCCGGGCGGCGGCATCCTGGCGTTGCGCGGGCACGCCAGCATCCAGGGCTCCACGGACATCCCGACGCTGTTCAACCTGCTGCCGGGTTACCTGCCGATGCCGCACCACGCCGACCACCCGACGTTCGACGAGTGGGTGGACAGCATCCGCCATCCCGGGCAGAAGGGCTTCTGGGGCAACGCGCGGGCGTACGCGGCGAGCCTGCTCAAGGCGTACTGGGGGGACGCGGCGACGCCGGACAACGACTTCTGCTATGACCACCTGCCCCGGATGACCGGCGACCACGGCACCTACCAGCAGGTGCTGAACATGATCGACGGCAAGATCAGGGGATACTTCCTGCTCGGCCAGAACCCGGCGGTGGGCTCGGCGCACGGGCGGGCGCAGCGGCTCGGCATGGCCAACCTGGACTGGCTGGTGGTCCGCGACCTGTTCATGATCGAGAGCGCCACGTTCTGGAAGAACGGCCCGGAGGTGGCCACCGGCGAGATCGTGCCGCAGGAGTGCCGCACCGAGGTGTTCTTCCTGCCGGCGGCCTCGCACGTGGAGAAGGAGGGCACCTTCACCCAGACCCAGCGGCTGTTGCAGTGGCGGGAGAAGGCCGTCGAGCCGCCGGGCGACGCCCGCTCCGAGCTGTGGTTCTTCTACCACCTGGGGCGGCGGCTGCGGGAGAAGCTGGCCGGTTCCCCCCACCGCCGCGACCGTGCCCTGCTCGACCTGGCCTGGGACTACCCCACCCACGGCCCGCACGACGAGCCGAGCGCCGAGGCGGTGCTGCGCGAGATCAACGGCTACGACGTGTCCACCGGCCGCCCGCTGTCGTCGTTCACCGAGGCGAAGGACGACGGCAGCACCGCCGTCGGCTGCTGGATCTACTCCGGCGTCTACGCCGACGGCGTCAACCAGGCCGCCCGCCGCCGGTCCCGGCACGAGCAGGACTGGGTGGCCGCGCAGTGGGGCTGGGCATGGCCGGCGAACCGGCGCATCCTCTACAACCGGGCGTCGGCCGATCCGCAGGGCCGACCGTGGAGCGACCGTAAGAAGTACGTCTGGTGGGACCCGCAGGCCGGCGAGTGGACCGGCTACGACGTGCCGGACTTCGAGAAGACGAAACCGCCGGGGTACCGGCCGCCGCAGGGGGCGTCCGGGCCGGCGGCACTGGCCGGGGACGACCCGTTCGTCATGCAGGCCGACGGCAAGGGCTGGCTGTACGCGCCGAGCGGGGTGCTCGACGGTCCGCTGCCGACGCACTACGAGCCGGCGGAGTCGCCGATGCGCAACCCGCTCTACGGCCAGCAGGCCAACCCGACCCGCAAGGTGTACGCCCACCCGGTGAACTCGGTGAACCCCAGCCCGCCGCAGCAGCACAGTGAGGTCTTCCCGTACGTGTTCACGGTCAGCCGGCTCACCGAGCACCACACGGCCGGGGCGATGAGCCGTACGGTGCGTCCGCTGGCCGAGCTGCAACCGGAGATGTTCGTGGAGGTGTCCCCGGAGCTGGCTACCGAGGCGGGCCTGACCCACCTCGGCTGGGCGCACCTGATCAGCGGTCGGGCGGTGATCGAGGCGAAGGTGCTGGTCACCGACCGGCTCACCCCGTTGCGGGTGGACGGTCGGATCATCCACCAGCTCTGGTTGCCGTACCACTTCGGGTACGAGGGCCTGGTCACCGGCGACTCGGCCAACGACCTGTTCGGCATCACCCTGGACCCGAACGTGCTCATCCAGGAGAGCAAGGTCGGCACCTGTGACATCCGGCCGGGCCGGCGACCGACCGGCCCGGTGTTGCGGGACCTGGTCGAGGACTACCGTCGACGGGCCGGGATCGTGCCCGGCGAACGCCCGCCGACGGTGACGACCCCGGTGCTGCGGCCGGCCGGTCGAAGCGACGACGGCCCACGGGAGAAGGGCGCCGACCATGCCTGACGCCAACAGCCTCTACGGCCCGCTCGATCCGGCCCCGGACGCGGGCTGGACGGCTGCCGGCCCCCGGATGGGGTTCTTCACCGACACCAGCGTCTGCATCGGCTGCAAGGCGTGCGAGGTGGCCTGCAAGGAGTGGAACGCCGTCCCCGAGTCCGGCTTCGACCTGCTCGGCATGTCGTACGACAACACCGGCGCGTTGACGGCGAACTCCTGGCGGCACGTGGCCTTCATCGAGCAGCCGGTGCCGGCCGGGCACCGTACGGCGACCTTCGCCGGGAACCCGACCGGCGGCTCGGCCGGTGCCACGTCGGCGGCGGTCGCCGCCGGCACCGGCAGCGCCAGCGGCACGAACCCGGGCGTCCCTGCGGGTGACGCCGACGCCGCCGCCCGGATGGCCGACGCCGGGCCGTCCACCGCCCGGGACGGCACGGGCACCCGGTTCCTCGGGATGCCGGGGGCCGCACCGCCCGGCCGGGGCACGGGTGCCGAGACCCGCACCGACTTCCGCTGGCTGATGATGTCGGACGTCTGCAAGCACTGCACCCACGCCGCCTGCCTGGACGTCTGCCCCACCGGGTCGCTGTTCCGCACCGAGTTCGGCACCGTCGTGGTGCAGGAGGACATCTGCAACGGCTGCGGCTACTGCATCTCCGCCTGCCCGTACGGGGTGATCGACCAGCGTAAGGGTGACGGTCGGGCGTGGAAGTGCACGCTGTGCTACGACCGGCTCGGCGCGGGGATGACCCCGGCCTGCGCCCAGGCCTGCCCGACCGAGTCCATCCAGTACGGTCCCCTCGACGAGCTGCGGGAGCGGGCCGCGCAGCGGGTCGCCACGCTGCACGAGCGGGGCGTGCCGGAAGCCCGGCTCTACGGCCACGACCCGACCGACGGTGTCGGCGGCGACGGCGCGTTCTTCCTGCTCCTCGACGAGCCCGAGGTGTACGGGCTGCCCCCGGATCCGGTGGTCACCACCCGGGACCTGCCCCGGATGTGGCGGCGGGCCGGGTTGGCCGCGTTGGCGATGACGGCGGCGGCCGTCGCGGCGTTCGTCGGGGGGTCGTCGTGACCGCCGGCCGGCTCCCGGTGGGGCAGCGGTTCCGGGGCTTCCGCGCCCGGCTCGCCGCCGACGGTGTGTTCCGGCCGCAGCGCTTCTCGGCGCGGCTCGGCCACGGCCCGAAGGTCGGCGTCGGCCCGGCCGCCACCGCACCCCCGACCGGCGCTGCACTCCCGACCGGCGCTGCGGGCTCGGCTGATGCGATGGGCTCCGCTGGTGCGATGGGCTCGGCCGGTGCCGTGGGCGCTGCCGACGCGCCGGTCGTCGTACCGCCCCGGGACGTGCCACCGGTGCGGGGGCGGCGGCGTGGTCGGGGTGGGCGCGGCGGCGAGGAGCTGCGCGTCCCGGAGGCGGAGTTCACCTCCTACTACGGCCGGCCGATCCTCAAGGCCCCGGTGTGGCGGTGGGACATCGCCGCGTACCTGTTCACCGGTGGGTTGGCCGCCGGGTCGTCCCTGCTGGCCGCCGGAGGGCAGCTCACCGGTCGGCCGGCGCTGCGCCGGGCCGGTCGGGTCACCGCGTTGGGCGCGGTCACCGCCAGCGCCTACTTCCTGATCCACGACCTCGGGCGGCCGGCGCGGTTCCACCACATGCTGCGGGTGGCGAAACCGACCTCGCCGATGTCGGTGGGCACCTGGATCCTCACCGCTTACGGCCCGGCCGCCGGGTTGGCCGCCGTCGCCGAGGGTGCACCGCTGCTACCGGCACGCGGCGTGTTCTCCCCGGTGCGTCGGCTGCTGCCGCCGGCCGGGCAGGTCGCCGGGCTGGCCGCCGCCGCCGTCGCGCCGGCGCTGGCCACGTACACCGGGGTGCTGCTGGCCGGTACGGCGGTGCCGTCCTGGCACGAGGCGTACCCGGAGCTGCCGACCATCTTCGCGGGCAGCGCCCTGGCCAGCGGCGCCGGCGTGGGGCTGCTGGCCGCGCCCTGCGCCCAGGCCGGGCCGGCCCGGCGGATGGCGGTGGCCGGGGCGGCCCTGGAACTGTGGGGCGCGCACTCGGTGGAGACCCGGCTGGGGCTGCTCAGCGAGCCCTACCGGCTCGGTACGGCAGGCCGGCTGCTGCGCGCCGGTCGTCTGCTCACCGCCGCCGGGGTGGTCGGGGCGCTGGCCGGGCGACGCAGCCGGGTGCTGTCCGCGCTGTCCGGTACGGCGCTGCTGGCCGCGTCGGTGGCCACCCGGTTCGGCATCTTCCACGGCGGGGTGGCCTCGGCGCGGGACCCGAGGTACACGGTGCTGCCGCAGCGGGAGCGGATCCGCCGCCGCGAGGCCGGGCAGGTCTGACACCTCGCCGCGTCACCGGCGGGGTCCTGTGGTTGACTCGGGGGCGGAGGCGTTCAGGCGGCTGGTGCCCCTCCCAGCCTTCAAAGCTGGTGTGGTCCGGGACCCGGGCCAGGCGGGTTCGATTCCCGTCCGTCTCCGCCAACCGTCCGCGGGGGAGATGACGACGCATGGGTGAGGCGGTCGATCCGCGTCGGCGGGTGCCCCGCACCGACACGATGCTGGCCGATCCGGCGCTGGCCGCGGCGGCGGCGACCCTCGGTCGGGCCCGGGTCAAGGCCGCCGTCGGCCATGCCCAGCAGCGGGCCCGGCACGGTGAGATCGGCCCCGAGCAGGTCCGCGACGCCGCCCTCGCCGCATTGCCCGCCCCGACCCCCAGGGCGGTGCTCAACGCCACCGGGGTGGTGCTGCACACCAACCTCGGTCGGGCCGTGCTGTCCCCGGCCGCCGTCGACGCGCTGGTCGCCGCCGCCGGCAGCACCGACGTGGAGCTGGACCTGGGCACCGGCCGGCGGGCCCGGCGCGGCCGGGAGGCGCTGGCCGCGCTGGCCGCCGCGGTGCCCGACGCCGCCGCCGTGCACGTGGTCAACAACGGGGCGGCGGCCCTGGTGCTCGCCGCGACCGCGTTGGCCGCCGGCCGGGAGATCGTGGTCAGCCGGGGTGAGCTGGTGGAGATCGGCGACGGGTTCCGCCTGCCCGACCTGCTGGCCAGCACCGGCGCCCGGCTGCGCGAGGTCGGCACCACCAACCGCACCACCCGCGACGACTACGCCCGGGCGCTCGGCCCGGACACCGGTTTCGTCCTGAAGGTGCACCCGTCCAACTTCGTCGTCACCGGCTTCACCTCCGCCGTCGGCGTCGACGACCTGGCGACCCTCGGCGTGCCGGTGGTCGTCGACATCGGCTCCGGACTGCTCACCGCCGACCCGCTGCTGCCCGCCGAGCCGGACGCCGCGAGCACCCTGCGCGCCGGAGCGCACCTGGTCACCGCCAGCGGCGACAAGCTCCTCGGCGGCCCGCAGGCCGGGTTGCTGCTCGGCGACGCCGACCTGGTCGACCGGTTGCGTCGGCACCCGCTGGCGCGGGCGCTGCGGGTCGACAAGCTGACCCTCGCCGCGCTGGCGGCCACCCTGCACGGGTCGAGCACCCCGACCCGCGACGCCCTGCACGCCGACCCGGCCGTGCTGCGGGACCGCTGCGAACGGTTGCGCGACGCTCTCGGTGCCGAGGGGCACAAGGCCGAGGTGGTGCCCAGCGTCGCCGTGGTCGGCGGGGGCGGTGCCCCGGGCGTCGAGCTGGACTCCTGGGCACTGAGCCTGCCCGAACGGTACGCCGCCGCACTGCGGCTGGGTGACCCGCCGGTGCTCGGGCGGGTGGTCCGGGGCCGGCTGCTGCTGGACCTGCGCTGCGTGCCCGCCGACGCCGACGACACGCTGCGCGACGCGGTGCTGCGGACGGCCGGCTGAGATGCACGTCGTCGCCACCGCCGGGCACGTCGACCACGGCAAGTCCACCCTGGTCCGGGCGTTGACCGGGATGGAACCGGACCGGTGGGCGGAGGAACGCCGCCGGGGGATGACCATCGACCTCGGCTTCGCCTGGACCACCCTGCCCGGCGGCGACCCGGTCGCCTTCGTCGACGTGCCGGGGCACGAACGGTTCGTGCCGAACATGCTCGCCGGGGTGGGGCCGGTGCCGGCCGCCCTGGTGGTGGTCGCCGCCGACGAGGGATGGATGCCGCAGTCGGCCGAACACCTGGCGGCTCTGAACGCCCTCGGGGTGTCCCACGGGCTGCTGGTGGTGACCCGGGCGGACCTGGCCGATCCGGGGCCGGCGACGGCGCAGGCCCACGCGCGGCTCGCGGCGACGTCGCTCGGCGCGGTGGAGTCGGTGGCGGTCAGTGCGGTCACCGGTGTCGGCCTGCCGGAGCTGCGCGCCGCCCTGGACCGGCTGGTCGCCCGGCTGCCCGCGCCGGACACGGACCGGCCGGTGCGGCTGTGGATCGACCGGGCGTTCACCATCCGGGGCAGCGGCACCGTCGTCACCGGCACCCTCGGCGGCGGTGAACTGCGCGTCGGCGACCAGTTGACGCTCGCCACCACCGGCGAACCGGTCCGGGTGCGGGGCCTGCACCGGCTCGGGACGGCCGCGTCTCGGGTCGCCGCGGTGGCCCGGGTGGCGGTCAACCTGCGCGGGGTGCCCCGGGAGCGGCTCGGACGCGGCGACGCGCTGCTCACCCCCGACCGGTTCCACCGGACCGACCTGGTCGACGTGCGGCTGGCCGGGGATCCGGCAGGTGACCTGCCGGCGACGCTGACCCTGCACGTCGGGTCGGCGGCCGTTCCCGTCCGGGTCCGGCCGTTGGGCGGCGACACCGTACGGCTGCGGCTGGCCCGTCCGCTGCCGCTGCTGACCGGGGACCGGGCGTTGCTGCGTGACCCCGGTCGGCACCACGTCTGCGGTGGGGTGACGGTGCTGGACGTGGCTCCGCCGCCGCTGTCCCGCCGGGGTGCCGCCGCCGCCCGCGCCGCCGTCCTGGCCGACCTGGACGGGCGTCCCGACCTGGCCGGTGAGCTGCGCCGCCGCCGGCTCGTGCGGGCCGTCGAGCTGACCCGGATGGGCGTCACCGGCGACGCGACCCCGGTCGTCGGGGACTGGCTGGCCGACCCGGCGCACTGGCGGTGGCTGGGGGCGCGGCTGGTCGAGGAGGGGGCCGCCTGGGCGGCCGCGCACCCGCTGGAGCCCGACGCCCCGACCGAGGCGGTGCGGCAGCGCCTCGGCCTGCCCGACCGGGCCCTGGTGGAGGCGCTGGTCCGGCCGCCGTTGACGCTGCGGGCCGGCCGGATCGGCACCGGCGTCCCCGGGCTGCCCGAGCCGGTGGCCCGCGCGATCGACCGGGTCCGGGGCGAGTACGCCGCCCATCCGTTCCGCGCGCCGGAGGCCGACCGGCTCACCGCGCTGGGCCTGGGCCCCCGGGAGGTGGGCGCCGCCGTACGGGCCGGTGCGCTGCTGCGGCTGGCGGAGAACGTGGTGCTGCTGCCCGACGCCGCCGACGACGCGGTACGGGTGCTCGCCCGGCTGCCGCAGCCGTTCACGCTCAGCGCCGCCCGGCAGGCCCTGGACACCACCCGTCGGGTGGCGGTGCCGCTGCTGGAGCTGCTGGACCGGCGCGGGGTGACCCGGCGGCTGCCCGACGACGCCCGGATGGTCGTCGGCTCCGGTTGACCGGCAGGTGTTCGCGGGGTGCGGTGCTGGCGAACGGCCCTCGGCCCGCCCCGGGGTCGCCTACCGTGACGCCATGGACCCTTCGGCGGTCTGGCGGGACCGGAACCATCGCTGGCGGATCGAGGCGTACCGGGCGCCGGACCTGCGGTTCGCCGTCTTCGCCACCAACGGCACCACCGAGTCGGCCCCGCTGTGGTTGTTCGGCATGGCGGCGTTGGCCCGCTGGTTGATGACCCACGCCATCTCCCTGGACGACCTGGAGACCGTCTGACCGGGGGCGTCGCCCGGACGGGGGAATCCGCCCGGAACGTCGGCCTGCGCGCCGGGCCCGCCCGTACGGTGCGGGGCGTGAAGGACCGAGGAATACGGACATTTCTGGCGGTACTCGCCGGCCTCGCGGTGTTCTACTTCGGGGTGACCGGGCACCGTTCCACCGAGGACGGTGGCGGGGTCTCCGGCGGTGTGGTGCTGTTGGCCCTGCTGGCCGCCCTGCTGGTGTGGTACCTGACCAAGCCGACGGGCAACAAGCCGGTCGACTGACCGACCGCTCCTCTAGCGGGCGGCGGTGCGGGTCACCTCGCCCGCCGACTCCTCACCGAGGGCCACCCGCACCAGCGCCGACGCGAGCCGGCCGAAGTCCGGCGCGGCGACAAGCCCGGCCAGCCCGTGCGGATCGGCCGGGAGGCCGAGGCGTTTCGCCCCGGCCAGGGTGCGCCGGTCGGCGTACGGGCGGACGTCCGGCCAGACCGTCTGCGCCTCCCGCAGGAAGATGTCCGCCCCGGTCGGGCCGATCCCGGGGAACTCGGTCAGCCGTCGCCGCAGCGCCGCCGGTTCACCCCCGGTCTCCCGGTGCATCCGCCGCAGGTCACCGTGCCAGCGGTCCAGGCACAGCCGGGCACCGGTGCCCAACATGGTCGCGGTCCGTTCGTCGTAGCGGCGGTAGTGGCCGCGTCCCAGCGCGTCGACCCGGTCCTGCCAGCCCGACGCCTCCATCGCCTGCGCGGTACGCCAGCCGGCGGCGAACAGTTCGCGGGCGGCGGCCACCGCCACCTGCGCCCGGATCCGGGTGCTCAGCAACGTGGTCAGCACCAGCAGTTGGTAGAGCGGACCGGGCCGGTCGGCCAGCGTGATGCCGGCGTCCTCGGCGTAGGTGCTGCCCTGGCGGGCCAGCAGCGTCCGGGCCACCCGTCGGTCGTCTCCCATCACCCGGTACTACCCGTCGTGGCGCCGCTCAGCCCTGCTCGGGCCCGGCGGTCCGCATGCGCACCGTGCCGGCGGGTAACCCGACGACGGGCGCGGAGCAGCCGTGCCCGTCCACCCGGAAGGAGACACCCGTGACGAACGTGCAGCAGCCCGAGATGCGCCGCAACGGGAAGAACCCGACCGTGCAGGACAGCAAGGGGCCCGGCGCGACAGGTCACCCGGCCAACCGGGGCAGCTCGGCGGGGGACCGGGGCCGCCCGACGCCCCGTGGCCAGGCGTCCCCGTACGGTCCGGGCGCGTCGACCGCCGACGACGACAGCGACCGCCGCTGACCGCGCCGCCGCCCGGCCGGTGATCCCCACCGGCCGGGCGGCGCGTACGGGCGGCCGGGTCGACGCTCCCCGCAGGGGCGTC
>NZ_JBMDWU010000039.1:0-21189 GCF_048594385.1 Micromonospora sp.
GTCCCCCCCCCCCCCCCCCCCCGGCCGCGCGGGCGGCCGGTCCGCTCCGGGATGGAGCCACCGCCGACGCGCAGGGCGTCGGCGGTGTCGTCCAGTTCCGCCCGGTCACCCTCCCCGGCGGTACGGGGCGGGGCCGTCCGTCCCCCGCGACCATGGCACAGTGGCGGGGTGACCTGGGACGAGCCGGCGGCACGCCGGGTGCTGCGACCGCCGGCCGACTACCGGCTGACCGCCTCGGTCCGGGCCCTCACCTTCAGCCCGTACGACCCGTGCGCGCGGATCGTCGCCGGCACCTTCTGGTGGGCCACCCGCACCCCGGCCGGTCCGGCCACCCTGACCCTGCGCCCGGAGGCGGGCGAGCTGCTGGCCGAGGGGCACGGGCCGGGCGCCGACTGGGTGGTCGACCGCGCCGACGCCGTCGCCGGCCTGCGTGACGACCTGACCGGGTTCGCCGAGCTGGCCGCCGCCCACCCGCTGGTGGCCGAGCTGGCCGCCCGGCACCGGGGGCTGCGGATGCCCGCCACCGGGCAGGTCTTCCCCCGGGTGCTGCGCGCCGTCTTCGAACAGAAGGTCACCGGCACGGAGGCGTACCGGGCGTACGCGGCGACCGTGCGGCACTTCGCCGAGCCCGCCCCGGGGCCGTTCCAGCCGCTGCTGCTGCCGCCCGACGCGGCGAGGGTGGCGGCGGCCCCGTACTGGGTGTTCCACCCCTTCGGCGTGGAGCAGCGCCGGGCCGAGACGCTGCGCCGGGCCGCCGCCCTGGCCGACCGGCTGGAACGCTGCGTCGACAGCGCCGAGGCGACCCGGCGGCTCACCGCCGTCCCCGGCATCGGCCCGTGGACCGCCGCCGAGGTGGTCCGGGTCGCCTACGGCGATGCGGACGCGGTGAGCGTCGGCGACTACCACGTGCCGAACACGGTGGCCTGGGCGCTGGCCGGTGAGGCGCGCGGCGACGACGCCCGGATGCTCGACCTGCTCGCCCCGTTCCGCGGCCACCGGGGGCGGGTCTGCCTGCTGCTGGCCGCCGCCGGCATCCAGGCACCCCGGTTCGGCCCCCGGATGCCGATCCGTTCCTTCGCCCGCTTCTGACGCCCGGGGTGGGGCGGGGGCTGTGTCGCCGAGGTAGCGGTATCGCAGCGGGCGGATGCCGCTGTTTCGGTCCCGTCGCGTTGGCCACGAGTCCGGCGGCCGGAGCGGCCGTGCCGGGTGGGGCCGGTCAGCGGACGAGGCGGCGCAGGGTGTGGGCCAGCCAGCGGGCGTACCCGTGCTGGACGGCGCGACCGGCGGGCCCGGCGGCGGTCATGAACCAGCGGTCCGGCCGGCTGAACGCGGTGACCTCGAAGCTGACCCCGCCGTCGGCGTCGCGGCGGACCAGGAACGCCTCCTCCCCGCGTTCCGGATGGCCGGGCAGGGTGCCGTAGCCGAAGCCGGCCTCCCGGTCGCCGTCGACCACCCAGACCACCTCGCACGGCCCCCACACCCGCAGCGGACCCACCCCGAGTCCCGGGGTGACCCGGACGCCGGGCGCGGCCCGGACCGCGTCGGTACGCATCCGCACCCCGGCTGCCCGGTGCAACCGCCAGCTCAACACGGCCTCGGCGGCGACCGGGAAGCCGCCGGGCGGCAGCGCGCACCGGTGCCGCAGGTGGTGGTAGCCCGCCGGCAGCGACCCGCCCCGGGTCGCCCCCACCTCGGGGTACGTCAACTCGGTCACCGCGCCTCCCAGGGTCACTGTCAGCCTAGGGCCGGTGCCGTCGACCGGCGACCCGGCCGGTGGTGCGGGCGCGGCGAGTGGCGGTCGACCGGTGCCGTCCCGCGCGGTGGTGGAGAGGGACGCCGACGGGTCGCACGTACCCCGGCCGGGGCTCAGCCGGCTTCGCAGCGCCGCCGCAGGCCCTCGGCCTCCAACCGCAGGTAGCGGCGCACCAGCCGGCCGCCGAGCCAACCCACCGGCCCGGCGAGCGGGCCGGTGAGTTCCAGGGCCAGCTCCACCCGGACCCGGCCGGCGGGCAGCGCGACGATCCGGTGCTCGCCCCGGCTGCGTACCCCCGGGGTGGTCGATTCCCAGACGAAGCAGCGGGGCGGGTCGATCTCGGTGACCCGCCAGGACGTCGGGCGGAGCCGGGGCTGTTCCAGCCGGGCGGTGGACCCGAGGACCAGCGGCCCGGCCTCGCCCCGGCGGGCGGTCCGGACCGAGGCGGTCCACTCCGGCCACCGTTCGATGTCGGTCTGCACCGCCCACACCGTGTCGATGTCCGCGTCGATCTCGGTCGCCGTCTCGAACCGCATGCCGCCTCCGTGGTTCCACCGCCGGCACCCGCGTGCCGCCCGGTTCCCCGACGAGCCTGCCGCAGCGATCGTGCCCGGGCCACCCTCCGGTCGCCCTCCCGACCGTGCGCCCACCCGACCGTGCGCCCACCGGGACGCGGCTCCGGCCGGACGCGGGACCGGACGCAGCCCCGGCCGGGTGCGGTTCGGGTGCGGCCTCGGCCGGTGCGCGGCTCAGCCGGCCTCGCGCAGGTCGGCCAGGTCGAGCGGGGTGTGCCGGTGGAGCAGGTCGGTCAGCTCGGCGACCGTGCCCACCTCGCCGAGCACGTTCTTGCCGCCGCCGAACCGGTCCGGGTAGCGGTGCACCAGCCGGTAACGGTGCCGGCCCCGGACCAGCTCGACGGTGACCCGCCAGCGCCCACAGCAACCACACCGCCACTCCACCCGGCGAGGCTAGCTCCGAGCGGGGCGGACGGGCTCCGTATCCGCGGGGACGGACGGTACGGGCGGGGACACGCCGGACCGGCACCGACGGTGATCTGCCTCACCACTGTCGGTGGCGTCTGGTTGACTGTCGCCGTGGACCTGCCGATCAACCCCCCGGTCGAGCCGATGCTGGCCAAGAGCGTGGCCCGCCTGCCCACCGATCCCGGCCTGACCTACGAGCCCAAGTGGGACGGCTTCCGCTGCATCGTCTTCCGCGACGGCGACGAGGTCGAGCTGGCCAGCCGGGGCGGCAAGTCGATGACCCGTTACTTTCCCGAGGTGGTGGCGCAGGTCCGGGCGCAGTTGCCCACCCGGTGCGCGGTCGACGGCGAGCTGATCGTGATCCGGCGCGACGGTCCGGGCGGTCAGCCCCGGCTCGACTTCGAGCAGCTCGCCCAGCGGATCCATCCGGCCGCCTCCCGGGTGGCCCTGCTCGCCGAGACGACCCCGGCCGACTTCGTCGCCTTCGACCTGCTCGCCCTCGACGACGAGCTGCTGGTCGACGAGCCCTACCCGGCCCGGCGGGAACGCCTGGTGCGGGCGCTGGCCGGGGTCCGGCCGCCGGTGCACGTCACCCAGGTCACCACCGACCCGGAGACCGCCCGGCGCTGGTTCGAGGTGTTCGAGGGCGCCGGCCTGGACGGGTTGATCGTCAAGCCGGCCGATCTGCCCTACCAGCCCGGCAAGCGGCTGATGGCCAAGGTCAAGCACGCCCGGACGGCCGACGTGGTGGTGGCCGGGTTCCGCTGGCACAAGTCGGGCCCGGTGGTCGGCTCGCTGCTGCTCGGTCTCTACGACGACGCCGGGGTGCTGCACCACGTCGGGGTGAGCGCCTCGTTCACGATGGCCCGCCGGCAGGAGCTGCTCGACGAGCTGGCCCCCTACCGGGAGGATGTCGACGCCCACCCGTGGGTGCACGGCGACCACGAGCGCGGCCAGCGCATCCCGGGCGGGGTCAGCCGGTGGACGGGCGACAAGAACCTCGACTGGGTCCCGCTGCGACCCGAGCTGGTGATGGAGGTCGGCTACGACGCGATGGAGGGCGACCGGTTCCGGCACACCGCCCGGTTCGTCCGCTGGCGGCCGGACCGCGATCCCCGGTCCTGCCGCTACGACCAGCTCGACCGTCCGGTGCGCTTCGACGTCGACCAGGTGCTCCGGGGCGATCCGACGGCGACCGTGCCGCCGGCCGCCGACACCCCGGCGTAGCCTGACTGCTACCCGATCATGGAGGTCCGCCGGTGACCAGCACCGCCCGCCGCAACCGCCGGTTCCGGCTCGCCCTGGCCGGCTTCGTCGCGGGCGCGCTGCTCGTCACCGGGTGCACCATGCCGGCGTTCGCCCCGCGCACCGAGGACTCGTCGGCGGCGCAAACCGGCACCGGGCCCACCTGGCGGGCCTGCCCCGAGGTCGCGCAGGACCTGGTCGGCCGGGGCGCACCGGGCATGCGTTACGAGTGCGCCCGGATCGCCGTGCCACGCAACTGGGGCACCGGCACGGGGGCGACCGCCGGGCCGGGCAGCGGCGAGACCTTCGAGATCGCGCTGCTGCGGGCCCGTTCCAGCAAGCAGCGGGACCGGATCGGCTCCCTGGTGATCAACCCGGGCGGGCCGGGTGGGTCCGGCGTGGACACCGCCGTCTACCTGTCGTTCGGGCCGTCGTTCGGAGGGCTGCCCACGGCGGTGACCGACCGGTTCGACATCGTCGGCTTCGACCCGCGCGGGGTGTCCCGGTCCAGCCCGGTGAAGTGCATCTCCGACGCCGACCTCGACGCCAGCTTCGGCTACGACCCCGATCCGCGCAGCCAGCAGTCGTTCGACGCCTACCAGGCGCTCAACCGGCGGATCGGCCGGGGCTGCGGCGACCGGTACGGCGACCAGCTCCCGCTCTACGGCACCGAGCAGGCCGCCCGGGACATGGACGCGGTCCGGGCCGCCGTCGGCGACGACAAGCTCACCTACCTCGGCTACTCCTACGGCACCCTGCTCGGCGCGACCTACGCGCAGCTCTACCCGCAGCGGGTCCGGGCGTTGGTGCTCGACGGCGCGGTCGACCCCCGGCAGCAGCTGGTGGCCGGTTCGGAGAGCCAGGCCCGGGGCTTCGAGCGGGCGTTCGACAACTTCGACAGGTGGTGCGCGGCGAACGCCGGACGCTGCCCGATCGCCCCGGACGCCCGGGGCGCGGTCACCTCGGCGATCGACAAGGCGAAGGTCTCCCCGGTACGCGGCGCCGACGGCCGGGAGGCCACCTCCGGGTGGGTCTTCTACGCGGTGATCTCCTCGCTCTACACCGAGTCGGGCTGGGAGGAGCTGGCCCGCGCGATCGACCGCCTCGACGAGGGTGACCCGACCGACGTGTTCAAGCTCGCCGACTCGTACGCCGGGCGGGGCGAGGACGGGCACTACTCCAACCTCTTCGACGCCAACCTGGCGGTGAACTGCGCCGACGAGACCGAGAAGCCCGGCGTCGACCAGATCCGCCGGTTGCAGTCCGAGTGGCGGCAGAAGTATCCGCTGTTCGGGCCGGCCCTGGCGGTGGGCATGTTCGGGTGTGTCGAGTGGCCGGGCGGGCGGGACCCGTATCCGACCGGCCGGGCCGACGGCGCGCCGCCGATCGTGGTGGTGGGCACCACCGGTGACCCGGCCACCCCGTACGAGCAGACCGCCCGGCTGGCCGACATGCTGGGGGTCGGGCGGGTGCTCACCTGGGAGGGCGAGGGGCACACCGCCTACCCGCAGACCTCCTGCATCACCGAGGCGGTGGACGCCTACCTGATCTCGCTCACCGTGCCCCGGGAGGGGCTGCGCTGCCCCGCCCGCTGACCGGGGCGGCAACCGCCACCGGGCCACGGGACTCCCCCACCGGGCGGCTGTCGCCGCACCGGCCCGAGCGGCCGCCGTCGGTGGGTCAGCGGCGGTTGCCTCGTCCGCGCAGCCGTTGCCGGACGAGGGTCGCGTGGTCCGGTGGGGCCGGTGGTGGCGGCGGTTCCGGCAGCACGATGCCCTGCCGGGCGGCCAACTCCTCCAGCAGCGCCCGCATCCGCCGCACGTCGTTCTTCAGCTCCTCCTGCTCGACGTGCTCGAACGCGTCGTCGTCGACGATGAGCCGGCTGGCGAAGTGCGCGGTGATCAGGGGGATGACCAGCAGCACCATCGTGGAGATCAGCAACGCGGCGAGGGCCCGTCCCGCCCAGGTGGTCGGCGAGATGTCGCCGTACCCGACGGTGGAGGCGGTGACCACCGCCCACCAGACGGCGTCGGCGGCGCTGCGGTGCTCCACCTGGCCGTAGATCACCCCGGCCACCACGATCATCAGCAGGTACGACGTGATCAGTGTCCGGGGCGAGTTGGCGAAGTACACCAGGCCCCGGTAGACCCACCGGAACGGCAGCAGCAACAGCTCCATGTCGCACCATGCTGCACCCCGGCCGCCACCGCCGCCCGGCGGGCGTCCGACGACCGACCGCAGGCCGCGACACCCACCTGCGCCCGGCGACCGGGCGGGGTGCTGTGACAGGCTGCCGGTCATGACCGACGTGACCCTCCGCGAGGCGGTCCGGGCCGACCTGCCCGCCATCCTGACCCTGCTCGCCGACGACGTGCTCGGCCGCACGCGCGAGCACGCCACGGTGGACGAGGCGTACGAGCGGGCCTTCGCCGACATCACCGCCGACCCGCGCAACCAGCAGCTGGGGGCCGAACGGGACGGGGAGGTGGTCGGCTGCTTCCAGCTGACCTACATCCCGGGGCTGGGCCGGCACGGCGCGCAACGGGCGCTGGTCGAGGCGGTCCGGGTCCGCGCCGACCTGCGCGGGCAGGGGGTGGGCGAGGCGATGATGACCTGGGCGATCGACCAGGCCCGGCGGCGGGGCTGCGGGTTGGTGCAGCTCACCACCGACAAGTCCCGCGCCGACGCGCACCGGTTCTACCGACGCCTCGGCTTCGTCGCCAGCCACGAGGGCATGAAACTCCCCCTCTGACGGGGCGGGCGCGGGGCGGGCGGGCGCGGGTCAGCCGGGCGCGTCAGTCGTCGGCCAGGCGGCCGTCGCGCAGGGTCAGCGTCCGGTCGGCCACCTCGATCAGCGTCGGATCGTGGGTGGCGACCAGCGCGGTCATCCCCCGGGCGTGCACCACCGCGCGGAGCAGGTCCATGATCGCCCGGCCGGTCTCGGAGTCGAGCTGGCCGGTCGGCTCGTCGGCGATCAGCAGGTCGGGTTCGTTGGCCAGGGCGCGGGCCACCGCGACCCGCTGCTGCTGCCCGCCGGACAGCTCGTAGGGGCGCTGTCGGGCGTGCGCGCCCAGACCCACCAGTTCCAGCAGCACCGCCACCCGTTCCTCGCGCTCCGCCGCCGGGACCCGGGCCAGCCGCAGCGGCACCCCGACGTTCTCCGCCGCCGACAGGATCGGCACCAGTCCGAAGGTCTGGAACACGAAACCGACGGTGCCCCGGCGCAGCCGCAGCAGCTCGGCCTCACCGGCGGCGGTGACGTCGTGCCCGGCCACCCGCACCCGGCCGGCGTCCGGTCGGTCCAGCCCGCCGACCAGGTTGAGCAGGGTGGTCTTGCCGGCGCCGGAACGTCCCCGCACCGCCACCAGTTCGCCCCGGGCGGCGGTGAAGGAGACCTCGCGGACGGCGTGCACGGCATGCCGTCCCCGGCCGAACGTCCGGCTCACCTGCTCGACCCGGACCACCTCGTCGGTGACCGGGTCGGCGGCCCGGACGGAAACCTGCTCGCTCATGCGTCACTCCCGTTCGGTTGCGGCGTCCGGTCGCCGGGGCGGACCTGCACGTGGTCCGGGGCGAGGTCGAGGCGGACCCGGTCGCGCAGGGCCAGCGCCTCCACGAAGGGCGCCGGTAGCTGCATCCGGCCGGTCCGGTCCAGCACCGCGTACTCCTCGCTGACCAGCTCGGTGCTGCCGTCGGCGCCGACCCGGGCGGTCCGGCGTACCTCCGAGGAGGTCCGGCCGTCCCGGATCGCGACGGTGCGGCGGACCTGGTCGGCGACGGCGTGATCGTGGGTGACCACCACCACGGTCACCCCCAGTTCGGCGTTGATGGTGCGCAGCGCCGCGAAGACCTCCGCGCCGGTCGCCTCGTCCAGCTCCCCGGTCGGCTCGTCGGCGAAGAGCACCTCCGGGTCGTTGGCCACCGCCACCGCCACCGCGCAGCGCTGCTGTTCGCCGCCGCTGAGCTGGCCGGGTCGCCGGTCCGCGCAGTACCCCACCCCGACCAGTGCCAGCAGTTCGTCGGCGCGCTGCCGGCGGGCCCGTGCGCCACCGCCGCGCCGGGCCAGCCGCATCGGCAGTTCCACGTTCTCCCGCGCGGTCAGGTACGGCAGCAGGTTCCGGCTGGTCTGCTGCCAGACGAACCCGACGGTGCGTCGCCGGTAGGCCAGCCGGCGGCGGGCCGACATCGACAGCAGGTCGTACTCGGCGACCCGGGCGATGCCGGCGGTCGGGGTGTCCAGCCCGGAGAGGATGTTGAGCAGGGTCGACTTGCCCGAGCCGGAGGCCCCGACGATCGCCACCAGCTCACCCCGGTCGATCACCAGGTCGAGTCCCTGGAGGGCGACCACCTCGACCCCCTCGGTCTTGAAGATCCGGACCAGCCCGTCGCAGACGATGTGCCCGCGCAGCCGGTCCTGCCCGCCGGCCCGTTCGGCCGCCCGCTGTGCCGCCCGGCGTTGCAGGTCTGCCAGGTCCGGGACGACGGGGTTCGGGGCGGTCGTGGTCATCTCAGCTCTCCTCTCCGAGCCGGAGCACCTCGCCGAGGCGCATCCGACGGTTGTTCAGGGCCTCCACCGCCAGGGCGAAGCCCAGCGCGACCGCGCCGAGCCCGACCGTGGCGGCGACCGGACCGGGGGCGAACCCCACCCGCACCGGCGTGCCGTTGGTGAACGCGGCGAGACCGAGCAGCGGGGTGAGCAGCAGCGGCAGCAGCACCCCGACCAGTGCACCGGTCAGCACCGACACCCCGACCAGTGGGGCCAGTTCCACCAGCAGCAGCCCCCGCCACTGCCGGCGGGACAGCCCGAGGGTGCGCAGCCGGGACAGCACCTCGCCCCGGGCGCGGGCCCCGGCCAGCACGGTGAAGGCGACCGCGAGCAGCGCCAGCACCCCACCGGCCACCGCACCGGCGGTGAACCCGAACGCCAGCAGCCCGTTGGCGCCCCCGCCACCCAGCCGCAGCCGGGTCTGTGACCAGGTCTGCACCGCCACGCCCCGGGGCCGTTCCCGGCCGGTCACCGCGCCGCCGGTCTGGTAGCGCTGTTGACCCTCGTCCCCGGCCTGACGCAGCGCCCCGGCGTCGAGCCGGTCGCCGGCCACCAGGAACCCGGTGGGCACCGGCGGACCGTCCCGCCGGGGCAGCGCCTGCCAGGGCAGCACCACGTACCGGCTGGTGTTCGGCCGGGCCAGCGGGAAGTCGGCGACGGTGTCGGCGGGGGTGAACTCGTACCGCTGGCCCTGCACGGTGACGAAGGCGGACCGCAGGCCGGCGTCGGCGAGGTCGGCGGCGACCGCCGGGGAGACCACCGCCGGCCGCGGGCCGTCGCCCGGCCGGGCGTCGCGTAGCGGGCCGGGCACCGGGACGTCCCGGCCGGCGGCCCGCGCCGTGCGGGCCAGGCCGGGGCCGTCGACCAGCAGCACGCTGGTGTCGCGCAGCCGGGCGTCGGTGCCGGCGGCGTCGGTGGCCAGCCGCTGCGCCGACTCGTCGACCAGTCCGGTGGCGGCCCGCACCCCGGGCAGCCGCTCCAGCGCCGGCCCGGTGTCGGGGGCGAGCCGGTCGCCCCGGATCAGCGCGTCCGCCGGCACCGCCCGGGTGGCGACGTCGTCGCGGGTGTCCTCGATGCCGGTGGCGACCACCGCGCAGAACGCGGCGGTGGCGACCGCGAGCACCACCACGACCAGCGGGGTGGCCGCCGCCGCCCGGCCGGCGCGGGCCGTGCCGAGGAAGGCGACACTTCCCCGGGTACGCGCGGCGAGCCGCCCGGCCAGCCGCACGGGCCACGGGTACAGCCGCAGCGCCAGCACCGACGCGGCGACCGCGACCAGCGCCGGCACCGACACCAGCAGCGGGTCCACCGTGCCGGGGGTGAGGCCGCGCCGCCGCAGCAGCACCACCGCCAGCCCGGCCAGCAGCACCAGCGCGGCCTCGGTGGTGGCCCGTCGGGCGGACGGCCGCAGCCGGCCCAGGTCCCGCCGCCCGACCACCCCGGACGGTACGGCCAGCGTCGCCACCGGCAGCGCCAGGGTGACCAGGACTGTCGCACCCACGGCGAGCGGCCCGGTGCCGCCGGGCGCACCGGGCAGCAGGCCACCGAGCAGCCAGCCGAGCCCGGCGGCGGGCGGGACGACCAGCAGCGACTCGGCGAGGCTGCGCCGCAGTCCGGTGGTGGCCCCGCCGCCCCGGGCACGGATCAGCACGAACTCGGCGCGGCGGCGGCGTACGGCCAGCGCGGCGGCCAGCACGACCAGCCCGGCCAGCGTCGCCAGCACCCCGGCGGCGATGACGGCGAGCAGGGTACGCGCCGAGGTGACCGCCCGGCTGAACTCGCGCAGCGGGACGTCGACGCCCTGGGTCAACTCGGTGTCGGTGGCGGTGCTGGCCCGCGCCAGCCGTTGCACCCCGTCGACGAGCTGGTCGACGCGCCGCACGTCGATGCCGTCCGCGCCGAGCCGGTCGCGCCAGGTGAAGGAGACCGGCCGCCCCTTCCCGGCCAGTCGGTCCAGGGCGGCGACGGCGACCGCCCCGACCAGGATGAACGGTTGACCGTCGCCCTCCGGCTCACCGACCTGCAGCAGCGACGGCAGGGCGTCCCAGCTTCCGTCGGCGGGGTCGACGGGGCGGAACGTCCCGACCACGGTCAGCGGGGTCGACGGGTGTTGCGGGTCGGGGGCGGCGAGGCGGAGCCGGCTGCCGACGCGCAGCCCGAACCGGCCGGCGACGTCGGCGGCCAGGGCGACCTGCACCGGGGCGTCGTCGTCGGGCGGGACGGCCGGCCAGCGTCCCTGCACCAGGGTGCCGGTCGTCTCGATGCCGGGGGCGGCCCGCAGGCCCAACTCCACCAGGTAGTTGCCCCGGGCCAGGTCGGGGCCGGTGACCAGGTCACCGGGGGTCTGCGCGGCGTACCAGCGGTGCGCCACGGCGGCGCGCACGTCGGCGGGCATCCGCTGCTGGAACGTGTCGAGGTCGGCGGCCCGGCTGCTGGCCGGTGGCGCGCCGACGACGGGTCGGGTGGTGTAGGTCAGGTCGCGGCGGGCACCGGGCTCGGCGGCGAGGTGTTCCCGCAGCCCCTGGTCGGCCAGCCGGTTGGCCACCCTCGGCACCCCGCCGACCAGCAGGGCGATCACCAGGGTCAACGCGGCCAGCAGCAGGAACTGCCCGCTGTGGGCGCGTACCCGACGGATCACGACGCCGATGTTCATCGCTGGTCCTCCCCGTGGTGCAGCGGTCCGGTCGTCGTGGTCCTCACCGGTCTCCCCCGGTGCGCAGCCGGGCGGCGGCGACCCGCTGCCGCAGCCCGGCGGCCATCGCCGCGCTGCCGGCCAGCGCGGCCAGCAGCAGCCCCGCCACGGTCCACCCGATCGGGGCCCAGGCCAGGGCGAACGTCGGCGCGGGCACGGGTCGCCCGGCGGCCGGGGTGAGGATCACCAGGGGTGCCATGGTGGCCCCGACGACCGCGCCGAGCAGCAGGCCGACGCCGACGCCGATCCCGGCCAGGAAGGTCTGTTCGGCGAGCAGCGCGCGGGCCAGCAGCCGGGGGGACGCGCCGAGGGTGTGCAGCACCGAGAACTCGCCGAGCCGGTGCCGGGCGGTGGCCCACACGTCGACCACCAGGCCGACCAGGGCGAGCAGCACCGAGCCGAGGGCGGCGGCCAGCAACCCGGTCCGGGCCCCCTGCCAGTACGGGTCGTCGGCGGCCACCGCGGCGGCCTGCCGGCGGTCCAGCAGGGTCGTCCCGGGTAGCGCGGCGGCGGCCCGGGTCGCCTCGGCGTGGGCGGCGGCGTCGGTCCGCAGCCACCATTCGGGTACCGGCCGGACGGTGCCCGAGTTGCGGATCAGCCAGTCGGTGGCGGCGGGCAGGTCGATCAGCACCCCGTCCCCGGCGGTGGCGGGCAGCGCGGTCACCTCCCCGAGCAGGCGCACCGGCAGGGAGACCCCGGACAGGGTGAGCTGCACGGTTTCCCCGGGCCGGACGTTGAGCGCGGCCCGCACGGCCGGGGTCATCACGGCCGGTACGGCGGTGTCCGGGCCGTCCGGCACCACCGCGAAGCGGGACGCCGGCTGGTAGGCGTACCGGCCGCCATCGAGGAACCCGACGGGGTGGGTGGCGGTCAGTCCGGCGTCGTCGGCGGTGGCGGTGCTGTTCGCGGCGGATTCGGCGGCGGCCACCCGCCCCCGGCCGGTGAGCGGGAGCGTGGTGGACCGGGCGTCCGGGCCGACGGTGCGCAGGTCCCGCACCCGCAGCGCGTACGCGGCGCCGGCGACGTCCCCGCCGTCGGCCTCGAACCCGGCCAGCCGCAGCCCCGCGACGGCGGGCAGGTCGACCCGGAACCCGGTGGCCCGCCCGTCGCTGCCGGTGCTCGCCACGGGCAGCCGGTAGGCCAGCCCGTCGGCCCGGGTGAGCAGCACCGACACGGCGATCCGGTGCGGGACGACGGCCTGGTCGACGGGGGTGCTCACGGTGCCGGTGAGGCTGCGGGCGTCGGCCGGCAGCGGCTGCCCGAGGGCCGGCCCCCGGGCGGCGGTCAACCGCGCGAACAGTTCCCGCGCGGGCCGGTCGGCGAGCCGGTCGCTGAACTTGGCCACCTCGGCTGCCTGTGCGGTGTCCAGGCCGAGCACGGTGGCCTGCCGGTCGTCGCGGCCGACCCGGATGTCGTCGCGCCAGGCCGGCAGCGCCCGGTCGACGCCGGGCAGCGCGGCGAGCGCGGCGGCCCGGTCGACGGGGGCGACGCCGGTGCGTTCGACCAGCCGCAGGTCCGCGCCGACGCGGTGGTCGGCCTGGTCGACCTGGGACCGTTCACCGGTGGCGACGAGCGACCAGGCCAGCGTGCTGCCGCCGACGGCGAGGGCGAGCAGCAGCACCGGCCCGGCGTGTGGCCGCCGGCCGGCCTGCCACATCCCGAAGATGGTCGCGGTCCACGGACGCCTGTCGACGAACCGTTCGGCGAACCGGGTGGCCGGCGGGAGCAGCCGTAACGCCACCACCGCCCCGGCCAGCACCCCCAGGGTCGGCGCGGCCACCAGCAGCGGGTCGACGCCGAGGTCGTTGCCGGCGCCGGCCAGCGGTGAGGAGTAGCGGCGCAGTTGCACCCAGGCGAGGACGGCGAAGGCGACCAGGGCCAGGTCGAGTCCGGCCCGGCTGACGGTGGTGACCCGGTCGGGGCGGGACCGGGCGGCCAGGTCGGCCACGTAGGTGCCCGCGCCGCGCAGGGTGGGGGCGACCATCGCGACGAGGCAGCCGGCGGCGGTGGCCAGGGCCGCCGCCCAGACCCACGGGCCGCCGCCGACGGCACCGCCGAGGTCGACCGGGCCGTCGGCGGCGACCCGGCGCAGCGCCCCGCCGGCGAGCAGGGGCCCGAGCAGGGCGGCGGGGACGACCACCAGGGTCGCCTCCCGGGCGGCCAGGCCGGCGAGTTGCCGGCGGGCCGCGCCCCGGGCCCTCAGCAGGGCGGTCTGGGCGCGCCGGTCCTCGTGCAGCAGGGCGGCGATCAGCACCAGCGCGTACCCGCCGAGGACCACGATCAGCAGCAGCGGGGTGGCCAGGGCTGAGCGGCCGGCCAGGTCGGCCCGGCTGATCCGGTCGATGAGCCGGTCGAGGGCGGTGGCCGCCTGGGCCGACGAGCCGAGCCCGGCCGTCTCGGGCACCCCGGTCGCGGCGGTGGCGACGGCCCGGCGCAGCGCCGGTAGCCGGTCTCCTCCGACGGCGGTCAGGTCGGGCGCGACCACCCAGGCGGCGGAGACCGAGCCGGGGAAGGTGGCCGCGAAGTCGGCCGGGTCGAGCACGAACGGCCCGTGCGTGGCGTCGCTGTCCGCGTCGGTGCCCAGTCCGGGGGCGAGCCGCCAGTACGGGTCGGCCGGGTCGCGGGGCCGCCAGGTGCCGGCGAGCACCACTTCGGTACGCCGGTCGGCACTGCGGTCGCGCATCGGCACCCGGTCGCCGGTGCGCAGGCCCAACGCACCGGCGACCTTCTCGGGCAGGGTGGCCTGGAGCGGGCCGGCCCCGGCGGTCGGCCAGTCGCCGTCGACGAGGTCGGCGTGCCCGGCCAGGTCGTCCAGGGTGGCCAGGGTGGCGAAGACCGGTTCCTTTCCGGTCCGGATGCCCGGCCCGAGGGTGCCGGTGAGTTCCCGGCCGGTGCCGTAGCGGGCGGCGGAGACCCGGATCGGGGTGCCCTTGAGGGCGGTGGCGAAGCCGTCCCGGACGGCCCGGTCGCGGGTGGCGTACTCGGTGCGGTCGCGGCCACCGGAGCCGCTGACCAGCAGGCTGCGTTCCTCGACGGGCGCGGCGGTGATCAGGGCGCGCTGCCCGGCGTCGACGGCCCGCCGGTTGTAGTCGGCCAGCCCGGTGACCAGTGCGATCGCGACCACCGCGGCGGCGACCGCCGCGAGCAGCAGTCCCCGCGCCTCGCGGGCCCGCCTCCACACCAGCTTCATCCGTTGCCTCCCCCGGGCCCGGGGTCGGGCCGACGGAGAGCAAGAGCGGTGACCCGGCGGGAAAGGTTCGCACCCGTTACTTGATCGTTATCCTGGCCCGCCGGTTGGCCCGCAGGCGTGGATCTGGTGTGATCGGCGGCATGGAAACCGCGCTGATGCTGTCGACCGTCGCCCTCGTGCTGGCGCTGGTGATGCAGTTCCCGCTGCGCAACCGCCGTGACGACGTGTCGTTCCGGCTGGTGGAGATCGAACGCCGCCAGCGGCTGATCATGGAGCACCTGGGCGTGGTGGACCGGGGCCCGGCCCTGCCCGGGGTGCGGGAGCACCTGGCCCGGGGCGACAAGATCAGGGCGATCAAGGCGTACCGGGAGGCGACCGGGACGGACCTGCGCACCGCCAAGGAGGCGGTCGAGGCGATCGCCGCCGGACGCTGACCCCAGGATCGACTCAAGTGGGCCGAGGTTGCGCGGTCACACCGACCACTGACCCAAGATCGACTCAAGTGAGCCGACATTGCGCGATCACAGCGGCCACTGACCCCAAGATCGACTCAAGTGGGCCGAGGTTGCGCGATCACACGGCTTACATGCCGCAACATCAGCGACATTGAGTTGATCAGCCCGGCGATCGCAGCGCGATCACACCGGCCACTGAACCCACGATCGACTCAAGTGGGCCGACGTTGCGCGATCACACGGCTTACATACCGCAACATCAGCGACGTTGAGTTGATCACCCCGGCGGTCGCAGCGCGCGCCGGCCCGGCGTCGATCATGGGGTCGGCGTCCAGGCCCGGCCGGGACGCCCTGCGAGCCGGCCAGGGTCAGCCCCGGACCGGCGTCCGGCGGGCCGGCCGGTACATGGAGCAGACCAGCGGGCCGCCCTCGATCGTGGTGCGCGCCGTGACCGCGAAGCCGAGACGTTCGTAGAGGCGGACGTTGCGCTCGTCGGAGGTTTCCAGCGCGATGCCGTTCGGGTCGCCGGAGGCCTCGACGAGGGTCACCCCCGCCGCGGCGACGGCGGAGCCGAGACCGACGCCGCGCCGGTCCGGGTGGACGCCCAACGTCGCGAGTTCCCACGCACCGGGTGGCCGCGCCGGCAGCTCGACGGCCATGAGCGCCGCCAGCCGGTCACCGTGCAGCTCCGCGATCCGCGCCTGGAGGTCCTCCCCCGGCGCGGGCGCGTCACCCGGCAGGAACGCGGCGACCGCCCGAGCGTCGTCAGCGACGAGGACGAGGCCGTGCGCGAGGGCGTGCCCCAGGTAGAGGGCCTGTAGCTCTTCGAGTCGACGCGGGTAGTCGTCGGCCGGGATCGACCACCGCGTCCACGGGTAGTCGTGGAAGGCGACGGCGAGCGTACGCGCGGCGCGGGGCAGGTCGGGGGCGGTGGCCCGGCGGATCTGGCTGGTCATCGGCCCGAGCCTAGTCAGTCCGTCGTCAGCTCCGGCCGGTGCTCGCGGATCCACGCCTCGACGTCGACCTTCCGCCACACCTTGCCCATCGCCAGCACCGCCACGGGTTCCGGGAAGTTCCTCTGGTTGGCGATCACGGACGCGCGCTGGCGGGAGACGTTCCCGAGCATCGCCCTGATCTCCGACACGCCGACGAGGTCCACGGGTTGACAATGACAGCACTCATCACTCTCGACGCCGACAACTACGGAATCTATTGACGCAGACAACAAACAGGGTCACGATAGTGGCGTGACCGAGTCGAACGTCTCACCTGTTCATGACCGGCAGCGGCGGCCCGTGGGCGGGCATCCGCCGATGCGCCCGCTGTGGCGGTGCCGGACGTGCGCCGCGCCCTGGCCATGCCAACCCGCCCGGCTGCTCCTGACCAGGGAGTACCGGCGGGACCGGGTGGCACTGTCGATCTACATGGCCAGCCAGTTGTTCGAGGCCACCGCCGATCTGGTGCGACTCAATCCGCACCCGGCCCCGTCCCCGGCGGAACTGTTCGACCGTTTCCTCGCCTGGACGGCCCGACCGTCCAGCCGGGCCACTGACGCGTCCGGGCCAGACGACGGGCATCGGCCCGGGGCGGCGACCCCGGAACCGGAACCGGCTGCGGCTGCGGCTGCGGCTGCGGCTGCGGACCGTCCGGCCGACCGCCTGCCGGAAACTATCTGACGAGCAGGGTCAGCAGTCCGGTGAGGGCGACGAGGACCGCGGCCACCCCGGTGAGCACGGCCGGCAGGATCTTGAGGTATTCGAGGATCACGGAATGCCGGCCCGGCACCCCGCTGATCCGCTGCGTTCGTCTCGTCGTGGCCGCCATGGTGATTCCCCTGTCCGGTGCCCGCGTCCGGTCGGATGAATCGGAGCCGCTGACCGGCGAATCGACTGTCGCCGCCGGGAAGCAGCCGACCGGACACTCCACAGCGAGGGCATAAGCCCTGGTCACACGAGTGCAGCCGACTTCCGCGCATCCTACCTTTCATATTCGACCGTAGGCGTGACGACCAGTCGAGCGCAATCATCAGTACCGGAAAGAGTGCGGAGGAATGCCATTTTCACGCGTGGGAGTGGCATGCCGAGCAACTGATTTCGGATTACCGGCGGGCACCCCGTACCAGCACCACCGCCGGCATTCCGATTTCCGCCGGTGGCGTGGTCGGTTGTCAGGCGGTGGCGTCGTCGGCCGGGCGCTTCGCCCGGCTCGGCTGCACCCGTTTCGGTTCACCGGGCATTTTCGGATGGTCGGGTGGATAGGGCAGGTCGCCAAGGCCCTGCCCGGCGTCCCGCTCGGCCCAGTCGAGCAGGGGGGTGATGTCGACCGGGTCGTCGTCGATGCCCGCGTGCGGGTCACCCCGCTCGGCCAACCGGACCGGCACCGTACGCAGATCGAAATCGTCGGGATCGACGTCGGGCAGCTCGTCCCAGGTGACCGGGGTGGAGACGGTGGCCCGCGCGTTGGCGCGCAGCGAGTACGCGCAGGCGATGGTGCGGTCCCGGGCCATCTGGTTGTAGTCGACGAAGACCCGCTGCCCGCGCTCCTCCTTCCACCAGGCGGTGGTGACCAGGTCGGGCCGACGCCGTTCCAGCTCCCGGGCCAACGCGATGGTGGCCCGGCGCACCTCGGTGAACGTCCACCGCGGGGCGATGCGCAGGTAGACGTGCAGCCCCCGGCCGCCGGAGGTCTTCGGCCAGCCGGTGACGCCCAGCTCGGTGAGGATGCCCCGCAGCTCGGCGGCGGCCGTCGCCGCGTCGGTGAAGTCGGTGCCGGGCTGCGGATCGAGATCCACCCGCAGCTCGTCGGGATGGTCGACGGCGGCGGCCCGGACCGGCCACGGATGGAACACCACCGTGCCCATCTGCGCGGCCCAGGCGACGTGGGCGAGGTCGGTCGGGCACAGCTCGTCGGCACCCCGGCCGCTGGGGAAGGTGATGCCGACCGTCTGCACCCACGGCGGCACGCCCCGGGTGGGCACCCGCTTGGAGAAGAAAGCCTCCCCCGCGATGCCGTCGGGGAAGCGTTGCAGGGTGGTCGGCCGGTCGGCCAGCGCGCGCATGATGCCCTCGCCCACCGCGACGTAGTAGTGGAAGACATCGGCCTTGGTGAACCCGCGCTCCGGGAAGATCACCCGATCCGGGCTGCTCAGCCGGACGCTGCGCCCGGCCACCTCGACCTCGGTCGCCGTCGTCTTCCCGCTGGCCGCCATGGCGCGACCATATGCGATGCCCCCGACATCCGACGTACGGTTGACCGGTGAGTCTTGACGAGAGCGAACTGCCCCGCACCGAGGACGAGTGGCGGGTCCGGCTGACCCCGGAGGAGTTCCGGGTGCTGCGCGAGGCCGGCACCGAACGCCCCTTCACCGGCGAGTACGTCGACACGAAGACCCCCGGCGTCTACCACTGCCGGGCCTGCGGGCTCGAACTGTTCTCCAGCGACACCAAGTTCGACTCGCACTGCGGCTGGCCGAGCTTCGACGACGCCATCCCGGGCCGGGTGCGGGAGATCCAGGACACCAGCCTCGGCATGGTGCGGACCGAGATCCGCTGCGCCCGCTGCGACAGCCACCTCGGGCACGTCTTCCACGGCGAGGGCTTCACCCCCAAGGACACCCGGCACTGCGTGAACTCGGTGTCGATCCGACTGGAACCGGAGCAGGGCTGAACCCGAGCAGGGCTGAACCGACGCCGGGCCGAGGCGGAGCCGGACCGAGACCGGGCGGTCAGAGCAGGAGCAGGCTGCCCTCGTCGTCCACCCGGTCGGCGGCGGAGTCGTCGAGCCAGACACCCCCGGTGGCGAGGTAGCGGAACCGGTGCTCGCCGGGACCGAGCCGGACGGTCACCGTCCGCGTGCCGTCCCGGCGTGGCACCAGCTCGTGCCGGCCCGGCTGCCAGTCGTTGAAGCAGCCGACGACGCTGACCGTGCCGGGCGGGGTGTCCCGGGGCAGGCAGAAGGTGACCCGGGTCTGGGTGCCGAAGAGTCTGCTGCGCTTGATCACGTGATCCTCCCGGGGTCGAGGCGTCCTACCGGGTCCAACGCCCGACACGCCGGGGCGAAACGCCGTCCGACCCCACCGATAGGGGCATTTCGCCCTGCGCGACCGCCGCCCTGTCGCACTCTGGGGGCAGATGTCCGATTCGGGGGGTGTGACAGGTGGCTACCTGCGAGGTCTGCGGCAACGACTACTGGATGGCGTTCGAGGTGCGTACGGTCAGCGGTGACGTACACACCTTCGACTCCTTCGAGTGCGCGGCGCACAAGCTCGCGCCGATCTGCGAGCACTGCCAGGTGAAGATCATCGGGCACGGGGTGGAGGTCGGCGGCCGGTTCTTCTGCTGTGCGCACTGCGCCCGCGCCGTGGAGTCCCTGGGTGCGGAGATCCGCGACGCGGTCGGCGCCCGCCCGGCCTGACCCGGCTGACCCACCCGGCCTGACCCACCCGGCCAGCCCCGACGCCACGGGGCGTGCCGGGTCGGCGGGCGGGGCCGCCTACCATCGCCTGATGGCACCGCAGACCGTCGACGTCCACGTCGCCAGCTTCACCGAGCTGGACGTACGCACCTTCCACGACCTGCTGCGGTTGCGGATCGACGTGTTCGTGGTGGAGCAGCACTGCCCGTACCCGGAGCTGGACGGGCGGGACGTCGAACCCGGCACCCGGCACCTCTGGCTGGCCCACGACGGCGTCGTGCGGGCCTACCTGCGGCTGCTCGCCGACCCCGGCGGGGTGGTGCGGATCGGCCGGGTGGTGGTGGCCCCGGCGGCCCGCGGCGGCGGGCTCGCCGGCCGGCTGATGACCGAGGCGTTGCGGCTGGTCGGCGACCGGCCCTGCGTGCTGGAGGCGCAGGCTCACCTGGCCGGCTTCTACGCCGGGCACGGCTTCACGGTGACCGGCCCGGAGTACGTCGAGGACGGCATCCCCCACCTGCCGATGCGCCGCGGTGGGGCAGACGACCTGAAACATTGACGGATACCGCTTTCCTATGCAAGCCTGCGGGGGCAGAGCCGTCGTGGGAGCCGACAGCAGGCATGGGAGGGGCAACTCCCGGCCGTCCGGGCGTCGTTCGACCGACCCCTTCACCTCGGAGGCTCCATGTCCACCGTCCTACGCAGACGACCCACCGCGCTCGCGGGGTCGCTGCTCACCATCGGCGCGATCATCGCGCTGCTGCTCACCACCGCCCTGGCCAACTCGGCCTCCGCGCACGGCGCGGTGGTGAACCCGGGGTTCCGCGCCTACAGCTGCTGGGAGCGCTGGGGTGCCGAGTTCCAGAACCCGCGCATGGCCACCGAGGACCCGATGTGCTGGCAGGCCTGGCAGGCCGACCCGCAGGCCATGTGGAACTGGAACGGCCTGTTCCGCGAGGGTGTCGCCGGCAACCACCAGGGTGCCATCCCGGACGGCCAGCTGTGCAGCGGCGGACGCACCCAGAACGGCCGCTACAACGCCCTGGACACCGTGGGCGCGTGGAAGACCACGTCGGTGGCGAACAGCTTCCGGCTGAAGTTCTTCGACCAGGCCAGCCACGGGGCCGACTACATCCGGGTGTACGTCACCAAGCAGGGCTTCAATTCGGCGACCACACCGCTGGGCTGGGGCAACCTGGAGCTGGCCGGGCAGATCGGCAACACGCCGGCCTCCCAGTGGGACAAGGACACCGGTGGCGTGTCGATCCAGATCCCGGTGAACGCGCCGGGCCGTACCGGTCGGCACATCGTCTACACGGTGTGGCAGGCCAGCCACCTGGACCAGTCGTACTACCTGTGCAGTGACGTGGACTTCGGTGGCGGCACCAACCCGACCACCCCGCCGCCCACCACCGCGCCGCCGACCACCCCGCCGCCCACCACGGCCCCGCCGACCACCCCGCCGCCCACCACCGCCCCGCCGACCACCCCGCCGCCGGCGACCGGTGGCTGCACCGCGACCTACCGGGTGACCTCCACCTGGAACGGCGGGTTCCAGGGTGAGGTGGACGTGACCGCCGGTGCCTCGGCGATCAAGGGCTGGACGGTGAACTGGACGTACTCCGGGGGCCAGCAGATCAGCCAGGCGTGGAACGCCACGCTGACCAGCAGCGGATCTGCGGTGACCGTCCGCAACGTCAACTACAACGGCGCGTTGGCCGCCGGCGGGAAGACCACCTTCGGCTTCCTCGCCTCGGGCAGCGGCGCCAGCCCGACCCCGGTCTGCACCGCGACCCTCTGACCGGTCGGCACGGCACAGCAGACGCGACAGCATGGAAGTAGTGGGCGACCGCGCGGCGGGAGGCCCAAAACTACGTGGTCGGGCACGTTACTTTACGGCGGGGGCCCAACAACC
>NZ_JBMDWU010000390.1:0-2347 GCF_048594385.1 Micromonospora sp.
GCGGGCGATCCTCTACCGCCGCCAGGAACGCATCCCCGCCGACCTGGGCACCGCCGTCAACGTGGTGACCATGGTCTTCGGCAACCTCGGCCCCGACTCCGGCACCGGCGTCGCCTTCACCCGCGACCCGGGCAGCGGCGCGCAGGGCATCTACGGCGACTACCTGGCCAACGCCCAGGGTGAGGACGTCGTCGCCGGCATCCGCAACACCGTGCCGTTGCAGGAACTGGAACGGCTCGACAAGACCTCCTACGACCAGCTGCTCGACATCATGGCCCGGCTGGACGGGCACTACCAGGACCTCTGCGACATCGAGTTCACCATCGAGCGCGGCAAGCTCTGGATGCTCCAGACCCGGGTGGGCAAGCGCACCGCCGCCGCCGCGTTCGTCATCGCCGGTCAGCTCGTCGACGAGGGCCTGATCGATCTGGACGAGGCGCTGCACCGGGTCAACGGCGCGCAGCTCGCCCAGCTCATGTTCCCCCGCTTCCAGCTCGACCACGAGTTCGAGGCGGTCGCCCGGGGCATCGGGGCCTCCCCGGGAGCCGCCTCCGGGGCGGTGGTCTTCACCTCCGCCCGCGCGGTCGAGCTGGCCGCCGAGGGGAAGTCGGTGATCCTGGTCCGCCGGGAGACCAACCCCGACGACCTCAACGGCATGATCGCCGCCCAGGGCATCCTCACCTCGCGTGGCGGCAAGACCAGCCACGCCGCCGTGGTGGCCCGGGGAATGGGCAAGACCTGCGTCTCCGGGGCCGACGAGATCGAGGTCAACGTGCCGGCCAAGCGGTTCACCGTCGGCGGGCGCACCGTCTCCGAGGGCGACGTCGTCTCCATCGACGGCACCACCGGCAAGGTCTACCTGGGCGAGGTGCCGGTCACGCTGTCGGAGGTGGTGCAGTACTTCGAGGGCAGCCTCGACCCGGAGCGGACCGACGACGCGCTCGTCCGGGCCGTACACCGGATCATGACGCACGCCGACGACAGGCGGCGGCTGGCCGTGCGGACGAACGCCGACACCGGGGCGGACGCGGCGCGGGCCCGGCGTTTCGGCGCCGAGGGCATCGGCCTGTGCCGCACCGAGCACATGTTCCTCGGCGACCGGCGGGAACTCGTCGAACGCCTGATCCTCGCCGCCAGCGACGCCGAGCGCACCGACGCGCTCGCCGCTCTGCTGCCCCTGCAACGCCAGGACTTCGTGGAGATCTTCCGCGAGATGGCCGGGCTGCCGGTCACCGTCCGGTTGATCGACCCGCCGCTGCACGAGTTCCTGCCCCCGCTGGAGCAGCTCGCGGTCAACGTCGCCGTCGCCCAGGAACGCGGCGAGGACGTCGCCAAGGAGGAGGCGCTGCTCGCCGCCGTCCGGCGGATGCACGAGGAGAACCCGATGCTCGGCCTGCGCGGCGTCCGCCTCGGCCTGGTCATCCCCGGCCTGTTCGCGATGCAGGTCCGCGCCATCGCCGAGGCCGCCGTCGCGGTCACCCGCGAGGGCGGCACGGCCTGCCCGGAGATCATGGTCCCGCTGGTCGGCGCGGTCCAGGAACTGGAGACGGTACGCGCCGAAGCCGAGAAGATCATCGCTGAGGTGGTCGGGGACAGCGGGGTCGAGGTGCTGATCGGCACCATGATCGAGGTACCCCGGGCGGCGCTGACCGCCGGGCAGATCGCCGAGGCGGCGCAGTTCTTCTCCTTCGGCACCAACGACCTCACCCAGATGGGCTGGGGCTTCTCCCGCGACGACGTCGAGGGCGCGTTCTTCTGGCGCTACCTGGAACTGGGCATCTTCGGCATCTCCCCGTTCGAGTCGATCGACCGCGACGGGGTCGGCCGGCTGATCCGGATCGCCGCCGAGGAGGGCCGGGCCGCCCGCCCCGGGCTGAAACTCGGCGTCTGCGGCGAACACGGCGGCGACCCCGACTCGGTGCACTTCTTCCACGAGGTGGGGCTGGACTACGTCTCCTGCTCGCCGTTCCGGGTGCCGGTCGCCCGGCTGGAGGCCGGCCGGGCCGCCATCGAGACCACCGGCTCCGACAGCCGCTGACCGCCCGCGACGCCCACCGGCCCACCGCCGGTGGGCGTCACGCGGCGTCGGTGCCCGGCCGGGTCGCGGGGTTCCCGGTGCGCGCGCCCTGCGGCGCGGCGCGGCGTAACCTGGGCTCCCGCGACCATGGGGTACGACGTGGAGGGGAGGCCGGATGGTGGAGCCGCCCGCCCGACCACCAGGCGTCGAGGGGAACCCGGCCGACGCGCAACGGTGGGTCGAGGAGACGCCCAAGGACACCGGCCACGGCCGGTCCCCGTACGAGCGGGACCGGGCCCGGGTGCTGCACTCGGCGGCGTTCCGCCGGCT
>NZ_JBMDWU010000391.1:0-13994 GCF_048594385.1 Micromonospora sp.
GGTGTACGTCACGAAGGACGGCGACGCCGGGACTCCGGTCAGCCTGGAGTCCACGCTGCGGTTCCTCCTGTCCGGTCGCTCCGCGTACGTCTCGGGCCAGGTCATCCGCGTGGGCACCGGCACCGCCCAGCCGCCGGCCGACTGGGACCGGCCGCTCGACGGCCAGGTCGTCCTGGTGACCGGGGCGGCCCGGGGCATCGGCGCGGCCCTGGCCCGGGTGCTGGCCCGCGACGGCGCGCAGGTCGTCGCGCTGGACGTCCCGGCGGCCGGCGACGCCCTCGCGGCGGTCGCCAACGAGATCGGCGGCACCGCCGTACAGCTCGACCTCACCACGGCGGACGCTCCCACCCGGCTCGCCGACCACCGGGCCGACCGGCACGGCCGGGTCGACGTGGTGGTGCACAACGCCGGCATCACCCGGGACCGGACGCTGGGTCGGATGGACGCCGACCGGTGGGACGCGGTGCTCGACGTCAACCTCTCCAGCCAGGAACGGATCAACGACGTGCTGCTGGAGCGGGGCCTGATCCCCGAGGGGGGCCGGCTGGTCGCCGTCTCGTCGATCGCCGGGATCGCCGGCAACCGGGGGCAGACCAACTACGCGACCAGCAAGGCCGGGGTGATCGGCCTGGTCGACGCGCTCGCCCCGGCGCTGGCCGGGCGGGGGATCAGCGTCAACGCGGTCGCACCCGGGTTCATCGAGACCCGGCTGACCGCCCGCATCCCGCTGGTGATCCGGGAGGCGGGTCGCCGGATGAACAGCCTGGCCCAGGGCGGCCTGCCGGTGGACGTCGCCGAGACGATCGGCTGGTTGGCGTGGCCGGCCTCGGCGGCGGTCAGCGGTAACGTGGTCCGGGTCTGCGGCCAGAGTCTGCTGGGGGCGTGATGGCACGGCGCAGGAACCGACCCGAGGAGTCCGGCGACGGCGAACTGTCGGTCGGGGACCTGATCGAGGGGCCGACCGAGGTCATCTCACCGGCCGCGCTGGCCGCCGCCCGCGCCGCCGGCCCGGACCGCAGCGTCGACGAGACCCACGACCGGTCGGCGTACGCCACCCGGGACCTGACGTCCCCGGCCGGCACGGACCGCACCGAGGATCTGACGGGCCGGTCGGGCGGCCACGACGGCGGGCCGGCGGCGCGGCCCCGGGTGGTGCTGCCGGGGCTCCCCCGACCGGGCGCGCTCCGTCGGCGGGCGCTGCGCGACGCGCTGCCCGGGATCGGCCGCGCCCGCCGGCCGGACGCCGCGCCCCCGGTCGAGCTGGCCGTCGCCGGGGTCACCGTGGACCGGGCCCACCTCGCGGAGTACGACCGGGTGTGCGGTTTCCGGTTGGCCGACACGCTGCCGGCGACCTACCCGCACGTGCTGGGGTTCCCGCTGGCGCTGCGGTTGATGACCCTGCCGGAGTTCCCGTTCCCGCTGGCCGGGGTGGTGCACGTGGGCAACCGGATCACCGTGCACCGGCCGGTTCCGGCCGACGTGCCGTGGGACTTCGTCGCGTACGCCGAGAATCTGCGGCCACACGCCCGGGGTCGGCAGGTCGACGTCGTCCTGGTCGGCTCGGTCGACGGCGAGGAGGTGTGGCGCGGGGTGTCGACGTACCTGGGCCGGGAGCGCGGGGCCGGCGGGGGTGCCGGACGCGACCCCGGTGAGCGGCCCGCGCCGCCGGCCGCCACCGCGCACTGGCGGCTCACCCCCCGGGTGGGTACGGACTACGCCCGGGTCTCCGGGGACCACAACCCGATCCACACCTCCCGGCTGGGGGCGCGGCTGTTCGGCTTCCCCCGGCCGATCGCGCACGGCATGTGGAGCAAGGCCCGCTGCCTGGCTGCGCTGGAGAGCCGGCTGCCGGAGGCGTACACGGTGGAGGTGGCGTTCAAGCTGCCGGTGCCGTTGCCCTCGACGGTGGCGTTCAGCGCCGTCCCGGGCTGGGACTTCGCCCTGCACGACGCCCGGACCGGCCGCCCGCACCTGGTGGGCACCGTCCGCTGAGGCCGGACGCCGCCCGACACCACCCGGTGCCGGGCGGCCCGCGTGACAGGACGCACAACGCGGTTCAGGTGCCGGGCCGGATCAACCGGTTGCGGAGCACTTTCTCGTGAGCTAGGTTGTTCTCAGACCGAGTAATTCTCAACATGAGAGGAACGCCGTGAACGAGCAGGACTTCCTCGCCGGATACGACCCCAGCGCCTACCCCGCGACCGCGATCACCGTGGACGTGGTGGCGCTGACCATCCGCGAGGGCGCGTTGCACCTGCTGCTGATCCGGCGTGGCCAGCCCCCCTACCAGGGGCACTGGGCGCTGCCCGGCGGATTCGTCCAGCCCGACGAGGACCTCGCCACCGGGGCCCGCCGCGAACTCGCCGAGGAGACCGGCCTCGGCGGCGACCGGCTGCGCCGGGTCCACCTGGAACAGCTCGCCAGCTACGGCAGCCCGGACCGGGACCCCCGGATGCGGATCGTCTCGGTGGCCCACCTCGCCTTCGCCCCCGACCTGCCCGACCCGGTCGCCGACAGCGACGCCGACGAGGCCGGGTGGTTGCCGGTCACCGCCCTGCCCAGCCGGCAGCTCGCCTTCGACCACGCCCGGATCGTCGACGACGGGTTGGAACGGGCCCGCTCCAAGCTGGAGTACACCCCGCTGGCCGCCCGCTTCCTCGGCCCCGAGTTCACCATCGCCGAGCTGCGCGGCGTCTACGAGACGGTCTGGGGGCACCCGCTGCACGCCGGCAACTTCCACCGCAAGGTGCTCTCCGTCCCCGGCTTCGTCGAGAGCACCGGCGGCAACACCGAACGCGGCGGTGCCCGGGGCGGCCCCCGGGCCCGGCTCTACCGGGCAGGCGACGCCCGACTGCTGCACCCGGCGCTGCTGCGCCCCGCCCGGGAGGAGACCGTCCGGTGAGGACCGACGAGGCGATCCGGCTGGTCGCGGCGGCCCGCACCGACGCCGACCTGTTCGGCGTCGACAGCCCGGCCCGGCGCTACCGCGAGCTGGTCGCGGCCCTGCACCCCGACCGGCTGGGCACGCTCGACGCCGGGGTACGCGCCGCGGCCACCGACGCCTTCGTCCAGGTCACCACCCGCTGGCAGGCGGCCGGCACACCCGACCCGGCGACGGTCGTGCTCGGCGGATACCGGCTCGGGGCGCTCGCCCACGCCGGAGACCTCGCCGACCTCTACGACGTCGGCGCGGACCGGCTGCTCAAGCTGCCCCGCGACCCGGCCGACAACGACCTGATGGCCCGCGAGGCGTACGCGCTGCGGCAGATCGAGGACCGCGGCGACCCGCGCCACCTGCCGTACGTGCCCCGGCTCGTGGACAGCTTCCGGCACCGCGACGCCGCCAGCGGGGCGGAACGCCGGATCAGCGTGCTCGCCGCCGTACCCGGGCTACACGACCTCGACGCCGTACGCCGGGCGTACCCCGACGGGTTGGACGCCCGGGACGCGGCCTGGATGTGGCGGCGGCTGCTGGTCGCCCTCGGCCTGGCCCACCGGGCCGGCGTGGTGCACGGGGCGGTGCTCCCCCGGCACGTGCTGATCGAGCCGGACGCGCACGGCGTGGTGCTCGTCGACTGGTGCTTCTCCGCCGTCGACGGCGGTACCGTCCCGGCGCTGGTCCCCGGTCACGAGGACTGGTACCCGCCGGAGGTCACCGCACGGCGGCCCGCCGGCCCCGGCACCGACCTGGCGATGGCCGCGACGTGCATGAGCTGGCTGATGGGCGACCGCGCCCCCCGTGAACTGCGCGCCTTCGCCGACGGCTGCCGCCGCCCGGCGCTGGCCGCCCGACCCGACGACGCCTGGCGACTGCTCGGCGAACTCGACGAGGTGCTCGACCGGCTCTACGGGCCGCGCACCTTCCGCCCCGTCACCCGCAACCCCTAGGGAGGCTGCCATGGGCAGCGGAATCTGGTCCACCGACGTGTACGACGCCGCCGACCGCTACCGGAAGAAGAAGGGCAAGAGCGCCTTCTCCTACAGCGACGGCGGGGCCCGGACCGTGCACCCGGCGCTCGACCCGCGCGGCGCGGTGCGGGAGAGCCGGGACTCGGCCGAGCACCCGCAGTCGACACCCATCGCGGTGCTGTTCGACGTGACCGGCTCGATGGGACACGTGCCCCGCACCCTCCAGGCCAAGCTGCCGCAACTGCTCGGGCTGCTGCTGCGCCAGGGCTACGCCCGCGACCCGCAGGTGCTGTTCGGCGCGATCGGCGACGCCACCTGCGACCGGGTGCCGTTGCAGGTGGGGCAGTTCGAGTCGGACAACCGGATGGACGACGACCTCGGCCGGATCGTGCTGGAGGGCGGCGGCGGCGGTCAGATGACCGAGTCGTACGAGCTGGCGATGTACTTCATGGCCCGGCACACGGTCACCGACAGCTGGGAGAAGCGGGGCCGGCGCGGCTACCTGTTCATCATCGGCGACGAGCTGGCGTACCCCCGGGTGAGCCGGCGGGAGGTGAGCCGGCTGATCGGCGACGACCTCGGCGAGGACGTGCCGCTGCGGCAGATCGTCGACGAGGTGACCCGCCGCTGGGACACCTACTACCTGCTCCCCGCCGGCAGCCACTACGCCGGCAACGCCACGGTGCTCGACTTCTGGCGGGACCTGCTCGGACAGCGTGCCGTCGTCCTCGACGACCTGGACGCGGTCTGCGAGACCATCGCGCTCACCGTCGGTCTCGGCGAGCAGGCCATCGACCTGGACGAGGGGCTGCGCGACCTGGACCGGGCCGGCTCCACCGCCGGCCGTACCGTGTCCAAGGCGCTGGCCCCGCTGGGCGGCGGCCGGCGCGCCGAGGTCTCCACGCTGCCGGCCACGTCGCGCCGGGCCGGTGGGGTGACCCGGCTGTGACCGCGCTCCCCGACCCCGGACAGCCCGGCCGGCACGTGATCGTGGTCGACCTCGGTTACGGCGACGCCGGCAAGGGCACCGTCGTGGACTGGCTCTGCGCGACCCGCCACGTGCACACCGTGGTGCGGTTCAACGGGGGTGCGCAGGCCGCCCACAACGTGGTGCTGCCCGACGGACGGCACCACACGTTCGCCCAGTTCGGGGCGGGGACGTTCCGCCCGGGGGTGCGTACCCACCTGGCCCGGCAGCAGGTGGTGGACCCGCTGGCGCTGGCCGCCGAGGCCGACCACCTGGCCTCGGTCGGGGTGCCCGACGCCCTCGACCGGCTCACGGTCGACGGGGAGGCGCTGCTGGCCACGCCGTACCACCGGGCCGCCAACCGGCTCCGGGAGATCGCCCGGGGGGCCGCCCGGCACGGCTCCTGCGGGCTGGGGGTGGGCGAGTCCGTCCGGTACGGGCTCGCCCACCCCGACGAGGCGCCCCGGGTGGCCGACTGCCGGGACCGGGAGCTGCTGCGCCGCCGGCTCACCGTGCTGCGGGACCGGTTGACCGCCGAACTCGGCCCGCTGGACGCCCCGCCGGTGGCGGACTGCCTGCCGGCGTTCACCGCCTTCGCCGACCGGGTGGCGATCGTCGACCGGTCGTACCTGGCCGGGGTGTTGCGGGCGGGGACGGTGGTGTTCGAGGGGGCGCAGGGGGTGCTGCTGGACGAGTGGCACGGCTTCCACCCGTACACCACGTGGAGCACCACCACCTTCGCCAACGCCGAGGACCTGCTCGCCGAGGCGGGGGCGGCCGGGTCGGCGTACCGGCTGGGGGTGGTACGGACGGTGACCACCCGGCACGGGCCCGGTCCGCTGGTCACCGAGGACCGGACGCTGCCGCTGACCGACCCGCGCAACCCGACCAACCCGTGGCAGGGCCGGTTCCGGTTCGGCCACTTCGACGCCGTCGCCCACCGGTACGCCCTGGACGTGGCCGGCGGGGTGGACGGCCTCGCCCTCACCCACCTCGACCTGACCCGCCCCGACCCGGCCCGCCCGGCGCTGAAGCTGTGCCGCCGCTACGACGGGACCGACCGGTTGCGCCCCGGCCCACCCGGTGACCTGGAGCGGCAGGCGGCCCTCACCGCCCGCCTGCTGACCACCCGCCCGGTGTACGACGCCCCACCGACCGACTGGCCGGCGGCGGTGTCCGAGGCGCTGGCCGCCCCGGTGGTGCTCACCTCGCACGGCCCCACCGCCGCCGACAAGCGGGAGCACGGCAGGTCGGCCGCCGATCCGCTGCCGGTTCCCCGGCGGGTGGCCTGATCCGGCGACTGGGCCCCCGGCCGGGGGCCCAGCGTCGAGCATGAGGGCATGCAGTCGGTGCTCGACCTGCTCCACCACACCGTCACCTCGCCCTGGGTGTACCTGGTGATCTTCGTGGTGACCGCGGTCGACGCGTTCTTCCCGGCGGTGCCCGGCGAAACCGTCCTGATCACCGCCGGGGTGTTCGCGGCCAGCGGCCACCCGAACCTGGTGGCCGTGATCGCGGTGGCGGCCCTCGGCGCGCTCGCCGGCGACCACGTGTCGTACGGCATCGGCCGGGGCGGCGGCGCGGAGCGGTTGGCCCGGCTGCCCGACGGTAGTCGCCGCCGCAGTGGCTCGGACTGGGCCCGCCGGGCGGTGGACCGGCGGGGCGGCTCGATCCTGACCACCTCCCGATTCGTGCCGGGCGGCCGGACCGCCGTCACCCTGACCATGGGGGCCGTCCGGTATCCGCTCCTGCGCTTTCTGGTGTTCGACGCCGTCGCCGCCGCGATCTGGAGCCTGTACTGCGGGCTGCTCGGCTACTTCGGTGGGCTGGCCTTCGAACGCGATCCGCTCCGGGGACTGCTCGTCGGCGTCGGGCTCTCGCTGGCCGTCACCGGAGTGTTGGAGCTGGTCCGCTGGATGCGCCTGCGGGCCCGCCGTCGCGCCGCCGCCAACCGCTGACCACTCCGGGCCGGGACCGGTGAGCCGCGCCGGGAGAGTGGGGGCAGTCAGTCCGCCGGGGGTCGCCAGGTGACGCCGTCGAGGAGTTGGGCCGCGCCGAGCCAGGCGACGTTCATCATCCGGGTGGCGGTCTTCTCCGGTTCGGCCTCCGGGTGGTCGGCGAGCCAGTCGGCAAGCGACTCGCTCGCGCCGACCAGGGCGTACGCGACGACCTCCAGCTCGGTCGCGGCGACCTCCCGGTCCCGGGCGCGCAGCGCGTGGTCGAGCATCCCGGCGACCACGTCGACCAGCCGGGCGCGCATCGCGGCCAGCTCGGCGGCGAACGGTTGGGAGCCCCGGGCCTGCCGGTAGAGCACCGCCCAGCCGTCGCGGTGCGCCCCGACGAAGCCGAAGAAGGCCCGCAGGCCGCGCCAGAGCCGCTGGTCGGGCGGGAGGTCGGGGGCGGCGGCCCCGGCGATCGCCAGCATCATCCGGGCGGTCTCCCGGTGCAGGCAGGCGATGAAGAGTTCCTCCTTGGTGCCGAGGTAGGCGTAGACCATCGGCTTGGAGATGCCCGCGTCCTCGGCGATCTCGTCCATGCTGGCGGCGTGGAAGCCGCGCCGGGAGAAGACCTTGACGGCCGCGTCGAGCATCTGCTGCTCGCGTACGGCGCGGGGGAGGCGCTTGAAGCTCGGCGTGCTGGACACCCTTGCGAGCATACCTACTCGTGCGTAGGGTTACGCGAGAGTAACCAGAACCGGTCCGCCCCGAGAGGTGCAACTTCCATGACTGACTTCGACCCGGCCAACTTCGCCAACTTCGGCCCGAAGGAGTTCGCCCAGCTGGTCAAGTCCACCCCGGACGACAAGATCGCCGAGGTGATGTCCGGCGACCTGCGCGGCAAGGTGCTCAGCGAGGTCTTCAGCCGGATGCCGCAGATCTTCCGCGCCGACCGCGCCGGCGCCACCAACGCGGTCATCCACTGGAACATCACCGGCCGCCCCGACGGTGGCGCCGACACCTACGAGATCGTCATCGAGAACGGCACCTGCACCGTCTCGGATACCCCCACCCGCGACCCGAAGCTCAGCCTCACCATGGGCCCGGTCGAGTTCCTGAGGATCGTCTCCGGCGGGGCCAACCCGGTGATGATGTTCATGACCGGCAAGCTCAAGGCCAAGGGTGACCTGGGCCTGGCCGCCAACATCGCCAACCTGTTCGACATCCCCAAGGCCTGACGATGGCCGAGTTCTCGCTCGACCTGAACGAGGAACAGCGGGATCTGCGGGACTGGGTGCACGGCTTCGCCGCCGAGGTCGTGCGCCCGGCCGCCGCCGAGTGGGACGCCCGGGAGGAGACCCCCTGGCCGATCATCCAGGAGGCGGCGAAGATCGGCCTGTACGGCTTCGAGTTCCTCGCCACCTGCTGGGCCGACCCCACCGGACTGTCCCTGCCGATCGCCAGTGAGGAACTCTTCTGGGGCGACGCCGGCATCGGGCTGAGCATCTTCGGCAGCTCGCTCGCCGTCGCCGCCATCTACGGCACCGGCACCCCCGACCAGATGGTCGAATGGGTGCCGCAGTGCTTCGGCACCGTCGACGCCCCCGCCGTCGCCGCGTTCTGCACCACCGAACCGGAGGCCGGCTCCGACGTCTCGGCCATGCGTACCCGCGCCGTCCACGACGAGGCCACCGACGAGTGGGTGCTACGCGGGCAGAAGGCGTACGCCACCAACGGCGGGATCGCCGGGGTGCACGTGGTCACCGCCTCCGTCGCGCCCGAGCTGGGCTCGCGCGGGCAGGCCGCGTTCGTCGTACCGCCGGGGACAGCCGGGCTGCACGCGACCCGGAAACTGAAGAAACTGGGACTGCGCGCCTCGCACACCGCCGACGTCTTCCTCGACGACGTCCGGGTGCCCGGACGCTGTCTGCTCGGCGGCAAGGACGCGCTGGACGAGCGGCTGGCCCGCGCCCGGTCCGGGCAACGGGCCAGCGGCCAGGCCGCGATGCGCACCTTCGAGCTGTCCCGGCCGACCGTCGGCGCGCAGGCACTCGGCGTCGCCCGCGCCGCCTACGAGTACGCCCTCGACTACGCCAGGGACCGGGTCCAGTTCGGCCGGCCGATCATCGAGAACCAGGCCGTCGCGTTCGCCCTGGCCGACATGAAGATGGAGATCGACGCCGCCCGGCTGCTGGTCTGGCGGGCGGCCTGGATGGGCCGCAACAACCGGCCGTTCACCGCCGGCGAGGGCTCGATGTCCAAGCTCAAGGCGGGCGAGGTGGCCGTCGCGGTGACCGACCGGGCCGTGCAGCTCCTCGGCGGGGCCGGCTTCCTGCGCGACCACCCGGTCGAACGCTGGTACCGGGACTCCAAGATCTACACCATCTTCGAGGGCACCTCCGAGATCCAACGGCTGGTCATCTCCCGCGCCATCTCCGGCGTCCAGATCCGCTGACCGTCGCCACCGGTCGACCGCCCGGTCACCGCCCGTCCACCACGGGCGACACCGACTGGGCGGTCGGCCGGCGACGACGCATGATCGGAAAGGAATCCCTGGTGAGGGCCCCGGCCGGCCCCACGTCACACCCCGAAGGAGGTCGCCGGATGGACCTGCCGTTCATCGTGGCCACACTGACCAGGCGGGGACTGCTCACCCCCGGGCACCCCGTCCGGGTCGCCTCGCAACTCGCCGCACTGCGCCAGTGGGGCTGGGGCATGGCCGGCGAACTACGGCAGGCCGCCGCCCGCGACCCCGGCCGGGTCGCCGTCGTCGACGAGCACGGCCACGAACTCACCTACCGGGAACTGCTCGACCGGGCCGAACGGCTCGCCCGGTCGATGCGCAGCGTGCTCGGCGTACAGGCCGGGGACCGGGTCGGGCTGCTGTGCCGTAACCACCACGGGCTCATCGAGGGCATCGTCGCCGCCACCCTGCTCGGCGCCGACGCGGTGCTGGTCAACACCGGACTGTCCGCCGCGCAGCTCGCCACCGTCGCCGAGGAGCAACGGCTGCGGGTGCTGGTGCACGACACCGAGTTCGCCGAGCGGGTCCTCGGTGTCCCCGCCGAGGTGCACCGGGTCGACGAACCCGGCCTCGACGCCCTGATCGCCGCCGCGCTCCCCGCCGACCGGCTCACCCCGCCCGCCCACGACGGCCGGACCATCGTGCTGACCTCCGGCACCACCGGCACACCCAAGGGCGCCCGCCGGCCCGTCCCGAACGGCTTCGGCCCGCTGGTGTCCATCATCGACCGCATCCCGCTGCACACCCACGACACCGTGCTGATCGCCGCCCCGATCTTCCACACCTGGGGGTACGCGGCACTCCAGGTCGCCTTCGCGCTGCGCGCCACCATCGTGCTGCACCGCCGGTTCGACCCCGCCGCCACGCTGGACGCGCTCGTGGCGCACCGCTGCCAGGCACTGTTCGCCGTACCGGTGATGGTGCAGCGTCTGCTCGACGTGCCGCCGCCGGACCCGCGACCGGCGCTGACGGTGGTCGCGGTCAGCGGCTCGGCGCTGCCCGGCGGCCTCACCACCCGGTTCATGGACACCTACGGCGACGTCCTCTACAACCTGTACGGCTCGACGGAGGTCTCCTGGGCCGCCATCGCCGGCCCCGCCGAGCTGCGCCAGGCCCCCACCACCGCCGGTCGCCCCCCGCACGGCACCCGCCTGGAGATCGTCGACGACGACGGGAAGCCGGTGCCGGCCGGGCGGGTCGGCCGGATCCTCGTCGGCAACGAGATGCTGTTCGAGGGTTACACCTCGGGGGCCCGCCGGGAGACCCACGACGGGCTGCTCGACACCGGCGACCTCGGCCGGGTCAACGCCGACGGACTGCTCTTCGTCGACGGCCGCGCCGACGACATGATCGTCTCCGGCGGGGAGAACGTGTTCCCGTCCGAACTGGAGGACCTGCTCGCCCGGCTGCCGCAGGTCCGCGAGGCGGCCGTGCTCGGCGTGCCGGACCCGCAGTACGGGCAACGGCTGGCCGCGTTCCTCGCCCTGCACCCCGGCGAGACCCTGGACCCGGAGGCGGTACGCGAGTACGTCCGGCGCTACCTGGCCCGGTTCTCCGTCCCCCGGGACGTGATCTTCGTGAAGTACCTGCCCCGCAACGCCACCGGCAAGGTGCTCACCCGGGAACTGCGCCGCTACTACGGCTGATCTTCCCCGGGGTGGTCTCCCCCAGCCGACGATCGGGGTGTGGCGGGGGACTCTCCCCGATGTCGTCGCTCCCCGTCACCGGCAGGCTCGACGCCATGAAGATCATGAATCGACGGGCCGTGCTCGTCGCCACGACACTCGGTGCCCTGCTCGCCGTCGCCGCCCCCGGGACGCTCGCCGTCGCCGCCCCCTCTCCCGTCTCCGCCCCCTCTCCCGCCTCCGCCGGTGACCGGCGCGGGGCTGCAGGCTGCCGGCCCGGCACCCTCGACCCGACCCCTGTCGCGCAGGCGATAGCCGGGTTACCCGACGCCGACGCCACCAGCGCCCAGGTCCGGATCACCACGCCCGACGGCTGCTGGACCGGCACCACCGGCGTACGGGACCTGCGCAGCCAGGCACCCGTACCGCCGCACGCCCGGTTCCGGGTCGGCAGCGTCACCAAGGCCTTCACCGCGGCCATGGTGCTGCAACTCGTGGCCGAGGGCCGGATCGACCTCGACGCGTCGGTGCAGCGGCTCCTGCCGGGCCTGCTCCCCGCCGGTTACCCGACGGTCAGCGTCCGGCAACTGCTGGACCACACCAGCGGCCTGCCCAGCCCACGAATGCCGGACGGCATCGAGTGGCAGCTCGCCCACCGGTACGACAGGTGGACCCCGCAACAGCTGGTCCGGCTCGGCCTGGACAACCCCCGCGAGTTCGAACCCGGCACGAAGCAGCACTACACCAACATGGGCTACATCGTCGCCGGGATGATCATCGAGAAGGTCACCGGCCACCCGTACGCGACGGAACTGGACCGGCGCATCGCCCGACCGCTCGGCCTCAAGGACACCTACGCACCGGGCGACGACCCGCGCATCCGCGGCCCGCACGCCCACGGCTACCAGGCCGTCGACCGGGACGGCCGGACCGAACTCGTCGACGCCACCACCTGGAGCCAGACCTTCACCCCGGCCTCCGGCAACATCATCTCCAGCCTCACCGACCTGGACGCCTTCCTCACCGCGCTGTTCGCCGGCCGGGTGGTGCCACCGGCCCAGCTCGGCACGATGTTCACCCTGCCGGGCGTGCCGGACATCGGCGGCGGGCCGGCCCGCTACAGCGCCGGGCTCACCGCGTTCCCGCTGCCCGACGGCGAAACCCTGTGGATCAAGACCGGTTCCCGGTACGGCTACCTCGCCGGGGTCGCCTCCACCCGGGACGGCCGGTTCCGGGTGGAATACTCGATCACCAGCACCGACGCCAAGGGCGATGACCTCAGCGCCACCGCCCAACGGGTGATCGCCGCCGCCCTGTCCCTGCTCTGACCGCCGACCCGACGGGGCACGACCCGACCGGGACCGGCACTACGGGCCGTTGATCGCGGTGATGGTCGGGCCGGGAGGGTGGCCGGCCGCTCCCGTGTCGTGCCGCGCCCGGCGTCGGGCGGGCGCTGCGGCAGTCGCCCCGGCTGTGGTCAGTCCGGGACGGTGATCCGGCCGTCGATCGCGGTGGCGGCGATGTCGGTGCGGTGGTGCGAGCCGGCCAGCTCGATGCCGCGTACCAGGGCGTAGGCGGCGTCCCGGGCGGCGGTCAGGTCCGGGCCGGTGGCCGTACCGCAGAGGACCCGGCCGCCGGCGGAGAGCAACGCGCCGTCGGCGGCCCGGCGGGCGGTGCCGGCGTGGATGACGCCCGGGTGGTCGGCGCCGGTGATCACGTCACCGGTACGTGGAGTCGCCGGGTAGCCCTCGGCGGCCACCACCACGGTGACGGCCGCACCGTCCCGCCACCGCAGCGGCGGATGCGCGGCCAGCGTGCCCGTCGCGGCGGCGTGCAGCAGCCCGCCGAGCGGGGTCTCCAGCAGCGCCAGCACGACCTGGGTCTCCGGGTCGCCGAAGCGGGCGTTGAACTCGATCACCCGGGGGCCGGCGGCGGTGAGCGCCAGCCCGACGTAGAGCAGCCCGGCGAACGGGGTGCCCCGGCGGCGCATCTCGGCGAGCGTCGGGTGGACCACGTCGGCCAGCACCTCGTCGACCAGGCCCGGCGGTGCCCACGGCAGCGGCGCGTACGCCCCCATGCCGCCGGTGTTCGGGCCGGCGTCGCCGTCGCCGGCCCGCTTGAAGTCCTGCGCCGGCAGCAGCGGCAGGGCCGCCTCACCGTCGGTCACCACGAACAGGGAGACCTCGGGGCCGGAAAGGTACTCCTCGATCACCACCCGACCGCACTCCTGCGCGTGCCGCAGCGCGACGTCCCGGTCGTCGGTGACCACCACGCCCTTGCCGGCGGCCAGCCCGTCGTTCTTCACCACGTACGGCGTGCCGAACTCGTCGAGCGCCCGCCCGACGCTCTCCGCGTCCGTGCAGGTGTACGCGCGGGCGGTCGGCACCCCGGCCGCCGTCATGATCTCCTTGGCGAAGGTCTTGGAGCCCTCCAACCGGGCCGCCGCGGCCGACGGGCCGAAGACGGGGACGCCCTTGGCGCGTACCGCGTCGGCGACCCCCGCGACCAGCGGGGCCTCCGGCCCGATCACCACCAGGTCGGCACCGACCTCCACCGCCAACCCGGCCACCGCGGCGGGATCGGCCGGATCGACCTGCCGCAGCTCCGCCACACCCGCGATCCCCGGGTTACCGGGCGCCGCCAGTAGGGCCTCGACCGCCGGGTCCTCGACCAACCCGAGCGCGAGCGCATGCTCCCGCCCGCCACCACCCAGAAGAAGTACGCGCACGGCGACGAATCCTACCCACCACCCCCACCACCCCCCTGCCCTCGCCCCCGCCCCATCCCATCCCGCCCTGCCCGCCCCGCCCCACCCTCGCCCCGTCCCGCCCTGCCCCGCTGATCAAGAGGTTTGCGTCACGTCGCCCGGGGCCACGGTGAACTGGTGGACGACGAGCATCGGGTCGGTGTGCCGTTGCGGCCGGGGCCGGTCCACCGGCACCGACACGTGGACGGCGGATCGGCGTGGCCCGGCGATGTCGTGCAGCGCGAGGGCGCTGTCGAGGACGGCGAAGGCTCCGGGGCCGAGGCTC
>NZ_JBMDWU010000392.1:0-7969 GCF_048594385.1 Micromonospora sp.
CCCGGCCCCGGACCTGCGTGCCGCTGACCTCCGTGCCGGCGTTGCGGGCCGCCTCGTGGGCCGCCTGGGGCAGCGACCGTACGCCCTCGCCCGGGGCCAGCGTCGGCCGGCGTTCCCCGCTACCGAGCGCCGACAGCACGGTCGGCAGGAGCGCGGCGGCGGCCATCGCGTAACCCTCGGCGGAGGGGTGGAACCGGTCCCAGGCGAACATCCGGGTCGGCTCGGCGGCGAACCGGGGGCCGAGCAGGTCACCGAGGGAGACCGTCCACCCGCCCGCCTCGACCACCGCGACCGTCTGGGCGGTGGCGAGCTGCCGGCTCCACCGGCGGGCCAGCCAGCGCAACGGGGGCTGGATCGGCCGGATCGCCCCCAGGTCGGGGCAGGTCCCGACGACCACCTCGCAACCGGCGGCGCGCAGCGTGCGGACCGCGTCGACCAGGTGGCGGACCGCGACCGAGTAGGGCGTGCGGTTGGTGATGTCGTTGCCGCCGACCAGGATCACCGCGACGTCCGGCGTGCACTCCAGGGCCGCCTCGACCTGTGGGCGCAGCCCGGCGGAGAGCGCGCCGACCACGGCGAAGCGGTGCACCCGTACGGCCCGGTGCAGCCGTCGGGACAGCCCGGTGGCCAGCAGCGAGCCCAGGGTCTCGCGTCGCCGCGCCACCCCGTAGCTGGCGGCGGAGGAGTCGCCGAGGATCACCATGGTCAGCGGTGGGCCGGGGATCTTGGCAGCGTAGACGCCGTCGCAGCGCGGGGGCGGGGCCTGCGCCATCGGAATGGTGCGCCGGGCCTGCCGGGCCTGCCCGAGCAGCACGCCGCCGGTCGCGGCGACGGCCGCCGCGGTGGCACCCGTGCCGATCGCCGCCAGCCGGGCCACCTGCCGGGCGCGGTGCCAGCGCGGACCGGGCGGTACGACGGAACCTGCCACCCCCATACAGCGACATTATCGCGCCGCAGCGTCACCCCGCTTCCGTCGGGACGGCCGGTTTTCGGGGCTGGGCGGCGACGGTTCTGGGTACCTGATCCGGGGGCGGGGCCCACCCGTGGTCGCCCGCCGCAGGTGGCGACGACTTGCGCGGGCCAGTCACGCTGGTCGGTGGAGAGGGGCTGGATGAGATGGGTAGGACATTGAAGCGCACCGCGGCCTTCACGGCGCTGGCCCGGTCGCTGGCGGCCGGTGCCCGGGGCGGTCCGTCGCTGGGCGCCCGGCTGGCGGCGCTGCCCCGGATGATCCGGGCCACCGCCCGGGGCGAGTACGACGGCGGCCTGCGGCTGGCGATGATGACGGCGGCGACGGTCTACGTCGTGTCGCCCGTCGACCTGGTGCCGGAGCTGTTCCTGACCGTGCTCGGTCTGGTGGACGACGCGGTCATGGTCACCTGGCTGGCCGGCAGCGTGCTGTCGGAGACCGAGCGCTTCCTGGAGTGGGAGGCCCGCCGGGCCTCCGTCATCCCCGGTCATGTGACCCTCTGAGGGCACGTACGCTGAGCGACGAAGGACCGTCTGCCAGGCCGCCGTCCCCGGCGCCGCAACGAAGGGCACAACGAGGTGCAGTACTACGACAACGTCGTCGACCTGATCGGTAACACCCCGCTGGTGCGGCTGCGCAACGTCACCGCGGGCATCCGGGCGACCGTGCTGGCCAAGGTGGAGTACCTCAACCCGGGCGGCTCGGTGAAGGACCGGATCGCCCTGCGGATGGTGGAGGACGCCGAGGCCGCCGGGATCCTCCGGCCCGGGGGCACGATCGTCGAGCCGACCAGCGGCAACACCGGCGTCGGGCTGGCGCTGGTCGCCCAGCTCAAGGGCTACCACTGCGTCTTCGTCTGCCCCGACAAGGTCAGCCAGGACAAGCAGGACGTGCTGCGGGCGTACGGGGCCGAGGTGGTGGTCTGCCCGACCGCCGTCGCCCCGGAGGACCCGCGTTCCTACTACAACGTCTCCGACCGGCTGGCCCGGGAGATCCCCGGCGCGTGGAAGCCCGACCAGTACAGCAACCCGGCCAACCCGCGTTCGCACTACGAGACGACCGGGCCGGAGCTGTGGAAGCAGACCGGGGGCGGGCTCACCCACTTCGTGGCCGGGGTCGGCACCGGCGGCACCATCTCCGGCATCGGGCGCTACCTCAAGGAGGCGTCCGAGGGGCGGGTGAAGGTGATCGGGGCGGACCCGGAGGGGTCGGTCTACTCCGGCGGCACCGGCCGGCCCTACCTCGTCGAGGGGGTCGGTGAGGACTTCTGGCCCGAGACGTACGACCGGGGGATCGCCGACGAGATCGTCGAGGTCTCCGACAAGGCGTCCTTCGAGATGACCAGGCGGCTGGCCCGCGAGGAGGGCCTGCTGGTCGGCGGCTCCTGCGGGATGGCGGTGGTGGCGGCGCTGGAGGTGGCCCCCCCCGCCGGCCCGGACGACGTGGTCGTGGTGCTGCTGCCGGACAGCGGCAAGGGTTACCTGTCCAAGATCTTCAACGACCGGTGGATGGCCCGGTACGGCTTCCTGGACCACTCCGGCACCGAGCCGACGGTCGCCGACGCGCTGGCCAGCAAGCCGGGCGGCCTGCCCGAGCTGGTGCACGTGCACCCGACCGAGACCGTCCGCGACGCCATCGACTACATGCGCGAGTACGGCGTCTCCCAGCTTCCGGTGCTCAAGGCCGAGCCGCCGGTGGTGACCGGCGAGGTGGCCGGTTCGATCGCCGAGCGGGATCTGCTGGACGCCCTGTTCACCGGCCAGGCGCACCTGCACGACACCATCGAGCGGCACATGGCCGACCCGCTGCCGATGATCGGAGGCGGTCAGCCGGTGAGCGAGGCGGTGAGCATGCTGGAGAAGTCCGACGCGGCTCTGGTGCTGGTCGACGGCAAGCCCAAGGGCGTGCTGACCCGGCAGGACCTGCTCGCCCACCTCGGCGCGCACTGACCCGACGCACCTGCGGGGCCCCTTCCGGTGGGAGGGGCCCCGCGGCGCGTCCGGGTCGGGTCCGACCATTCACAGCAGGGGGACAGGAGCGGCACAGAGGGCGTCCGTGCAGCCTGCCTACCGTCGGGACCAGCCGAGAGGCACCGACCCACGGGAGGAACGACATGCGCCACGACCTCGACCACCACGAGGGGCAGCGGGTCAGCCGCCGCCGGTTGATCGCCGGAGTCGGCTCGATCGGGTTGGCCGGTCTGCTCGCCGCCTGCGGCCGGGACGGCGGCACCGTCACCACGTCGACCAGTCAGACCGTGTCCCCGCAGGCGACCGCCGGCACGTCGGCGGACCTGGCCGCGCTGTTCGGCGCGGCGAACACCTGCACGTTGACCGCGAGCACCACCCAGGGCCCGTACTACTTCGACGCCGACAAGATCCGCAGTGACATCCGGGAGGACCGGGCGGGCACCCGGCTGCGGGTGGCGATCCGGGTGCAGGACAGCGAGCAGTGCGGGCCGCTGGCCAACGCGGTCGTGGAGATCTGGCACTGTGACGCCGAGGGCCTATACTCGGGCGCCGAGGCGCAGTCGTCCGGGGCCTCGGGCGGCGGCGCTCCGTCCGGCGGCAATCCGCCAGGCGGCGCGTCGGGTGGCAACCCGCCCACCGGTAGCCCGCCCGGCGGTGGGGCGGCCCCGGGTGGCGGCGGCGCGGGGTCGGCGGGGGACCTGACACCGACCGACGACAAGCGCTACCTGCGCGGCGCGCAGGTCACCAACGCCGACGGGATCGTCGAGTTCACCACCGTCTGGCCGGGCTGGTACCGGGGCCGCACCACGCACATCCACGCGATGGTGCACGTGGGCGACGACCGGGTGCTCACCACCCAGATGATGTTCGACGAGGCCCTCAACAGCCGGGTGTACGCCGCCGCGCCGTACGCCGCGCACACCGGGCGGGACACCTTCAACGACAACGACAACATCTTTGCCGAGACCATGCTGATGAAGGTGGTCGAGGACGGCGACGGGTACCTCTCGGTGATCAACTTCTCGGTCGACGCGGACCAGGACGGCACCTGACCCGCCCGCGTCAGCAGCCGGGTAGCTGCCGGGCGTAGCGCAGCTGTGGGGTGCGGGTGGGGCCGATCCGTTCCTCCCGCCGATCGCCGGTGGCCTGCCAGCCGCCGCGCTCGTAGAAGTGCCGGGCCGGGGCGTTGCTCTCCAGCACCCACAGCACCGCCCGCCGCCAGCCCCGGGCCCGCATGGTGTCCAGCGCGTCCACCATCAGTGCCCGGCCGGTGCCCCGGCCCCGTTCGGCCGGGTCGAGGTGGATGGCGTTGAGCAGCCCGGTCGCCGGGTCGCCCTCGTCGTCCGGGCCGAGATAGCTGAACCCGACCAGCCGGCCGTCCCGCTCGGCCACGGTCATCAGGTGCTCGTCGCGTTCCCACGTCCACCGCTCGACCCAGTAGACGCCCATCGCCTCGGGCGTCGGTTCGGCCAACGCCGCAGGCGGCAGGAACGACGAGTACGCCGCGATCCGGGACCGCTGGTGCAGGGCGCCCACCGACATCAGGTCGTCGGCGACGGCGGGACGGAGCGTGACGGTCACCCGGCCGAGGCTACCCGCCGGGGCGGGACCGGCACGGTGGTCAGGTCCTCGGCGATCACCAGTTCCCCGGCGAAGTGCTCACGGGCCTCGTCGTGGAAGCGGCGCGGGTCGGCGTACCGCTGGGAGAAGTGGGTGAGCACCAGGGTGCGTACCCCCGACTCGGTGGCGACCCGGGCGGCCTGGCCGGCGGTCAGGTGGCCGACCTCGGCGGCGAGCGCGGCCTCCGATTCCAGGAACGTCGACTCGATGACCAGCAGGTCGGCGTGCTCGGCGAGGGCGTACACCCCGTCGCAGAGGCCGGTGTCCATCACGAAGGCGAACCGCTGCCCCGGCCGGACCACGCTCACCTCGTCCCGGGTGACGCGGCGTCCGCCGACGTCCAGGTGCCCGACGCGCAGCAGCTCGCCGACCGCCGGCCCACCGATGCCGTACGCGGACAGCCGCTCCGGCAGCATCCGGCAGCCGTCCGGCTCGACCAGCCGGTACCCGTACGTCTCGATCGGGTGCCGCAGCCGGCGGGCCTCCAGCGTGCCGACGCCCAGGGTGATCCGCTGTCCGTCGGCGGTGATCGGCTCGACGGCCAGCTCGGCGGTCTCGTGGAAGCTGCTGGCGTGCCGCAGCCGGGCGAAGTATTCCGCGCCACCGGCGGGGAAGTGCAGCGCCACCGGGTGCGGCACCCGGTCCAGGGAGAGGCGCTGGATGGTGCCGGGCAGGCCGAGGCAGTGGTCGCCGTGGAAGTGGGTGACGCAGATCCGGGTGAGGTCGGTGGCGGTGATCCCGGTGTGCAGGAGTTGCCGCTGGCTGCCCTCGCCGGGGTCGAAGAGGATCACCTCGTCGTCCCAGCGCAGCACGTAGCCGTTGTGGTTGCGCAGCCGGGTGGGGGTCTGGCTGGCCGTGCCGAGCACGGTCAGCTCCCGCATGGACACGGCCGGACCTCCCCCGGAGACGAAGCGACCCCCGGGGCTTCCGTGCTCGCGCACGGGCCGACTGGACTGGGTCGGCACCCCGGGGGTCGGGTGGCTGTCGTGGATTCGCCGCACCGCTGCCACACGGTCTCGACGATCATGCTTGGTCGTTCACTGTCGAGGACAGCGGCTAGCGGACAGCCACCTCACGAGTCCGATTGCTATACAAGTCTGGACCACCTCCTTTCCCGTGTACCGCCACGCTACCCACTGCACCCCGGGTGCCGGTAGTGATTTTTCGCGCGATCCTGCGGCCGGGGGGCCGCCGGCCGCCGCCCGGGGGATCGGGTCGACTTTTGCTCAACGAAGCGAAAGTTCGTGCTCATCTGGCCTATCTTTCGCCTGAAGTGAGCATTACTGTCTGCTCCACAGCGGCCACCTCCCGCCGCTGTCCGCCCGAGTCGTCCCCTCGGTCGCTCCCCCGTGAGGTGAACCGTGCCCGTTTCGTCCACCACCCGCAGGACCCCCCAACGATCCACGACCACCCGACGATCCCTGACCCTCGGCCTGGTCGGCGCGCTGGCCGTCGCCGCCGGCCCGGTCCCCGAGGCGGGCGCCGCCACGCCGGCCACCACCCGGCCGTCCACCGCCACCGGCGCGACCGTGGCGAACCCGGTGGTCGCCGGACCGATCGCCCGGACCACCCCGGTCGGCGACCCCGGCCACGGCTACCCCTTCCTCGCCACCGACGTCAACCTGGCCGCCGCCGGCTACGTCGAGGAGGAGTTCTTCCTCTTCGGCACCGCCACCCGGTACGCCGTGCAGGGCACCCAGAACGCCACGACCATCGCCACCGACCAGCCGTACGGCACCCGGCTGGTGGTGAGGCGACCGGCCAACACCAGGAAGTTCAACGGCGTGGTGATCGCCGAGTGGAACAACGTCAGCAACCAGTGGGACCAGGAGGTCGACTGGTTCCAGTCGCACGAGCACCTGATCCGCTCGGGCTACGCCTGGGTCGGGGTCTCCGCCCAGCGGGCCGGGCTGCACTCGGCCACCGGGCTCAAGGCGTGGAGCCCCGCCCGGTACGGCCCGCTGGACGTCACCGTGGGCGGCACCGTCACCGACGACAGCCTCTCGTACGACATCTTCAGCCAGGCGGTGAAGGCGGTCCGCAACCCGACGGGCGTCGACCCGCTGGGCAAGCTGCCCGCCCCGCAGTACGTGATCGCCACCGGCCACTCGCAGTCGGCCGGTCGGCTCGCCAACTACTACAACGGCGTCCAGCAGTCGGCCAACGTCCTCGACGCGGTCGTCCTGCACGGCGGCGGCGGGGTGCTGCGCACCGACCTGGCCACACCGGTGTTCCGGATCAACTCCGAGGGGGACGTGGCCAGCGGCATCCTGCCCGCGGCGGCCCGCGCCCAGGCCGACTCACCGGTCCTGCGGTCCTGGGAGGTCGCCGGCGCGTCGCACGGCGACTGGAAGCTGATCACCGACTACGGTCCGCTGCGCAAGCGCGACATCGGCAGCTACCCGGGTGGCTACCCGGGCGAACCGCAGACCTGCACGCTGCCCTCGCTGTCGCGGATCCCGCAGCACATGGTGCAGAACGCCGTCTACGACCACACCGTCGCCTGGGTCGCCCAGGGCGTGGCCCCGCCGGGCGCGCCGCCGATCCGGACGACCACGACGACCCCGCCGGCCGTCGCCCGCGACGACCTGGGGCTCGCCCTCGACGGCATCCGGCTCGCCCAGCACCACGTGCCGCTACGGGTCAACAGCGGCAGCAACACCGGGCCCGGCTTCTGCTTCCTCGACGGCAGCTCGGTGCCGCTGACCGACGCACAGCTCGCCGCCCGCTACCCGACCGTCGGGGCGTACGTGGACGCCAGCGTCGCGGCCACCCTCGCCGCCGCCGACGCCGGCTACCTGCCCACGTCGTTCACCCGCGACCCCGCCTGGTACTCCGACCTGCGTGACCTCATCACCGAGTACGTCGCCGCCGGCCGGATCACCGACTACGTGGCGGCCCGGCTGGAGGACCGCCTCCAGCGGGCCGAGCAGGCCGGCACCGCAGGCAACGCGGCCCGCGCCGGTGAGCTGCTGGGGCAGTTGGCCGACCGGGCGCGGCAGCGGATCACCGGTGACCCGGCCGCCCGGGACGCGGTGCTGCGGGTGACCGAGGCGCTGATCGCCCTGCTCGACGCGGCGGAACGCCGCAACCGGTGACCCGACGGTGAGGACCGACGCCACGGTGAGGGGCCGGGGCGCCCGGTGGGCGGCGGGCACGACGCGTGATGTCGTGCCCGCCGTTCAGCGGTGCCCGGCAGTGCGGCCACCAGCCGGTCAGTCGATGCCGATCGGGCCCTCGCGGGGGCCGTCCTCGCTGGCCGGCTGCACCGCCAGCGACGGGAAGTCGGCCAGGTCGCCCTCCGGCTCGGCGTCCCACTCGGGGAACACCAGGTCGCTCTGGAGATAGAGACAGAGCAGCTGGGTCAGGTGACGCAGCCCGTCGAGGTGGGTGCGCTCGTGGCCGTGGG
>NZ_JBMDWU010000393.1:0-3172 GCF_048594385.1 Micromonospora sp.
TCGCCGGTCGCCGGCCGGATCTGGTGCGTACCCTGACGCTGATCTCCCCGGCGCTGCCGTTCCTGAACTTCGGCCGCTCGTTGCAGGGGCGGATGCTGCCGCTGCTGGCCATCCCGCGCGGGGAGCGGCTGGCCGCCTGGCGGCTGGCCCAGCTCGCCCCGGAGGTGATGGCCCAGCAGGCGATGGAGGCGTGCGTGGCCGACCTGAGCCGGATCAGCGAGCAGCGCCGGCAGGAGGCGTTGGAGGAGATCCGGGTCCGCTACGAGGCACCCCACTACGCCGCCGCGTACGTCCGCACGTTCCGGGGGCTGGTCGCCAGTTTCCTGCGGTCGTACCTGCCGGGGCCGGAGTCGCTGTGGCGGATCGCCGCCGGCATCGGCGCACCCACGCTGGTGGTCGGGGGGATGAAGGACCGGCTGGTGGACGTCCGGGTGGCCCCGCAGACCGCCCGGGTCATCCCGGACAGCCGGCTGATGATGCTGGCCGGCGTCGGGCACGTGGCCCAGTTGGAGGTGCCGCGTACGGTGGCCCGCGCCGTGTTGCACCTGCTCGCCGAGTCGACCCCGGGCCCGTCGCCGCAACGTCCCGCGACCCTGCCCGGGGATGACGCGCCGGGGTCCGGCGATGACGGAAGGTGGCGTCCCGGCGTGGCATCCTGACCCGGATGTCTGCGCTCCCCTCCCGTGGCCCGCGTCCGATCCGGCTCCCGCGGCCGACGTCCGGCACCGCCCGGTGGCGGCCGATGGCGCTGGTGCTCCTGCTGCTGGTGGTGACCTCCGGCGGGCTGGCCGTCGCCACCCCGCCGCCGGCTGCCGGTCGGCCGGTCGCCGGTCCGGCGGTGACGCCGGGCGGCCCGAAGAACGCCGGTCGCCCGCTGGGCCCGGCCGGTCCCCCCGGCGTACGCGCGTCCGGTGTCATCGCCGGACCGCCCGGTCTCGCCGGAGCGTTCGGTGCCCCCGGATCGTTCGGTGCCGGGGGATCCCTCGGTGCTGGCGGGCCGGTCGTGGCGGCCGGGCCGGTGGGTGCGCCCGGCGGGGTCGGGTCGGTCCCGCCGGTGTCGGCGTCGGCCGGTGCCGTGGCCCCGGCGGCGACCGTGCCGCCGTTGGCGCTGTCCGGTCCGGTGCCGGTGACCGGCCGGGGCACCTTCCGCTACGACGACCGGGCCGGGTCGACGCTCGGCCGCTCGGGCGGCCTGCGGCGCTACCGGGTGGCCGTGGAGGACGGCTCCGGCGAGGACGTCCGGGACTTCTCCGACCAGGTGCAGACGGCCCTGGCCGGGCCGGGGAGCTGGGTCGACGGCGGCCGGTTGCGGCTGCGCCGGGTGCCGGGGAACGCGCCGTCCGACTTCACCGTGCTGCTGGCGACCCGCGGCACGGCGGGGCGGCTGTGCCGGGCCGGGGGTGTGGACATCCGGGTCGGTGGTGTGCCGTACACGTCGTGCCGCGCGCCCGGGAAGGTCATCATCAACCTGGACCGGTGGCGGACGTCGGTGCCGCACTTCGTCCGGGCCGGGGTGCCACTGCCGGTCTACCGGACGTACGTGGTGAACCACGAGGTGGGCCACCAGTTGGGGCACCGCCACGAGGGGTGCCCGGGGGTGGGCCGGCCGGCGCCGGTGATGCAGCAGCAGTCGCTGTTCCTGCGGGGCTGCACGGCGAACCCGTGGCCGTACCGCGACGGCCGCCGGTACGCCGGCCCGGCGCTCTGAGTTCCCGGTGGTGTGTCCGGGCAGGCGCTGGTTGTCGGACGGTTACCGGAGAAGTGAAACATGTTCTTGTAATTTGCGGCAATAGCGCATTTATGCCCGATTAGTCTGCCATGCTGGCCGGGTGAGCACCGAGTCCGCCGAGCGCCCGGAGCCGCCGGCCGCCGGCCGGCCCGACCCGCGCCACACCGACCCGCGCCACACCGACCCGTACCGGGCCGACCCGCGCCCCACCGAGGCGTACCCGCGTCACGCCGAGCCGTACCGGGCCCGGCCGCGCCACGTCGGCCCGCGCTCGGCGTGGTGGCACGGCGAGCCGGGCGTCGGGCCGCGCCGCAGCCGCCGGATGCGCCGTCGGCGACGGCGGGCCGTCCTGCTCGGCCTGGCCCTGCTCGGCGCCGGCGTGGGCGGGTTCGTCACCCTTCAACCGGAGCGCGGCCCGAGCAGCCCCGAGCAGGTCGCCGGCCGGGTGGCCGACGGGGCCGGCGGTGGCCGGCTGCCCGACGGGATACGCGCGGAACGGACCACCGTCGCCTATCCGCGCAGCGGACCCGGCCGCTTCACCGCCGCCGACGGCCGCTCCGAGGTGTACGGCTTCGACGGCCCGCTGCACCGCTACCGGATCGAGGTGGAGCAGGACACCGGGCAGGACGTGGACGCGTTCGCCGCCGCCGTCGACGCCACGCTCGGCGACCCGAACAGTTGGATCCGCTCCGGCGAGCTGCGCCTGCAGCGGGTGCCGGAGATCGCCGCCGCCGACTTCACCATCTATCTCGCCACCCCCGCCACCTCCGAGCGGATGTGCGCCGAGGGTGGGCTCGACACCGAGGGCTACACCTCCTGCCGACTGCCCGGTCGGGTGGTCATCAACCTGGCCCGCTGGATGGAGGCGGTGCCGGACTACGGCGCACCCCTGTCGGTCTACCGGACGTACGTGGTGAACCACGAGGTGGGGCACGAACTCGGCGAGGAACACCAGGCCTGCCCCGGCCACGGTGAGCCGGCGCCGGTGATGCAGCAGCAGACGTACGGGCTGGACGGCTGCGTGGCGAACGCCTGGCCGTACGTCGACGGCTCGCTCTACTCCGGCGATCTCGTACCCGGCAGTTGAGATATTCCCGCTCCCGCATGTCGGACGGGGTGTCACTGCTCATGGCCGAAGGGTGGTCGTCCGAGCAACAATGGCTCGGTTCGCCATCAGCCGATCACCGGGGAGTCCACCGTGTCGTTGCCCCCGCTCGTCGAACCCGCCGCCGAGCTGACCGTTGACGAGATCCGTCGCTACTCCCGTCACCTGATCATCCCCGATGTGGGGGTCGAGGGGCAGAAGCGGTTGAAGAACGCCCGGGTGCTCTGCGTGGGTGCCGGTGGCCTCGGTTCGCCGGCCCTGATGTACCTGGCCGCCGCCGGGGTCGGGACGCTCGGCATCATCGACTTCGACACCGTCGACGAGTCCAACCTGCAGCG
>NZ_JBMDWU010000394.1:0-1713 GCF_048594385.1 Micromonospora sp.
CCACTGGCCGGCGAGACCTTCGCCGACGTCGACACTCTCGAGGAGCGGCTGCGCCGCTACATCGCCGACGACCTCACCCGCCGGGCCGATCCCCGGCACTCCGCGGACCTCGCCGTGTTCAACGCGCTGCTCAGCGTGTACGGCGTGATCGGCCGCGCCGTCGCCGGGGGCCGGGTGGCCGCTGCGGACCGGATCCGCCGGATCGAGGGGGATCTGCACGGGCTGTTCTCCTTCATCGCCAGCGGGCCGCCGCCCCGACGGCTGGCCGAGCTGCTGGCGCTCAACGAGGCCGGCCTCGTCCGTTTCCTCGGCCCCGACCTCGAGGTGGCACTGGACGGTGACCGGTTCGTCGGCCGCAGCCCGGCGGTCCCCGGGGCGGAGGTCCGGGCCCGTGTGTTCATCGAGGGCCGCCTGCCCAAGGCCGACATCGCCTCGGCCACCGATCCGCTGATCCGCTCGCTGCTGGCCGCCGGCCAGCTCGCGGTCGAGCCGGTGACCGACACCGTCGACGGCGCCCCGGTGGCCGGCGGTCAACTGCTCGCCGACGGCCTCGGGCGGGCCAAGCGGGCCGACGGCAGCTTCCATCCACGCCGCTTCCTGCTGGGTCCATCGGTCAGCGGTTCCCTGGGCAGCGCGGGGTTCAGCCGGCCCGGCTACAACTCGCCGTTCCTGCGGCAGAACGACGGTGTGGCCCGGCATCTGCTCACCCTGCTGCGCGCCGCCGCCACCGCACCCGCGCCCGCGGTCAGCGGCCCGGCCGAGATCCGGCCGTTCCGACCCCGGACCGCGCCGGTCGACCTCCACCACCGCCCCGACAGAATCGAGAACCGCCATGCCCGTTGACTTCCTCGGCATCGGAGCCACCCACCCGGGCACCGAGACCGCGCCCCGCACCGGCCCCGCCTTCGACCCGGAGTACACCGTGCGGCTGGCCCGCGCCCACGAGGACAACCACTGGGACCGGCTGCTGTTCGCCTACTCCGCGAGTTCCCCGGATCCCGCTCAGGCGGCCGCCCTGGTCGGCCAGCACAGCGACACGGTGTCGCTGGTGGTGGCCCACCGCCCCAACGTCTCCGTCCCCACTCACGCCGCCACCACCCTGGCGACCCTGGATCAGGCCACCGGCGGGCGGGTGCAGATCCACGTCATCACCGGCGGTTCCACCGCCGACCAGGCCGCCGAGGGCGACCACCTGCCCAAGGACGAGCGCTACGAGCGCACCCGGGAGTACATCCAGATCCTCAAGTCTGCGTGGACGTCGCCGACGCCGTTCGACTTCACCGGCCGGCACTACCGCCTCGAACAGTTCGTCTCCGACGTGCCGCCGGCCACCCGTCCCCGTCCGCTGATCTCCTTTGGCGGGTCGTCGGCCGCCGCCTACGCGGTGGGCGCCGCCGAGGCCGACGTGTTCGCGCTGTGGGGCGAGCCGCTGGCCGGCACCCGCGAACAGCTCGCCTCCATCGAGGCCGCCGCCGTCGCCGCCGGACGGCCCGACCGGCCGGGCATCCAGATCGCCTTCCGGCCGATCATCGCGCCCACCCGGGCAGCCGCCGAGGAGAAGGCGCAGCGCATCCTCGCCCAGCTGCAGCAGGCGCCGCGTCGCCGACCCGGCGCCCCCGAGAACGCCGGCTCGCAGCGGCTGCTCGCCCAGGCGGCCGGTGCCGACCGGCACGACCGGGCGCTCTGGACGGCCACCGCCGCGGCGACCGGCGG
>NZ_JBMDWU010000395.1:0-8237 GCF_048594385.1 Micromonospora sp.
TGCCCGCGTCGTCGCGCTGGGTCAGCGGTCGCTCATGCCCGCCCGGCGGCGCAGGGCCGGCACGTCGGTGACGACGATCCGTCGACCCTCGGTACGCAGCCAGCCCCGGTTCGCGAAGGACCCGATCGCCTGGTTGACGCTCTGTCGTGAGCCGCCGGCCATCTCGGCGAGCTGGCTCTGGTTCAGCTCGATGGTGATCATCGGAGCCTGACTCTCCCCGGCGAGCCGGACCAGCGTCTTGGCGACCCGACCGGGCAGGTCGAGGAAGACGTGGTCGGCGTTCTGCTCGGTGAGTCGGCGGATGAGCGCGCCCAGCGAGCGCATCACCGCGTCCAGGATGCGCGGATTGGAGTGCACCAGCTCCATGAAGGCGCCCCGGGACAGGGCGAGGGCGGTGCAGTCCTCGATCGCCTCCGCGGACGCGGACCGGGTGGAGGCGTCCAGCAACGAGACCTCACCGAGAACGTCCGGCGGTCGGATCACCGACAGCACGGCCCGTTCGCCGGTCGGCGCGGTGCGGAACACGGCCACGGCACCCCGTCGCAGCACGATGAGCGACTCGCCGGGGTCGTTCTCCACGAACAGCAACTGACCCTTGCGATACGTCCGGGGCACCGCAGCGGCGATGACCCGCTGACGCACCTCCGGCTCCAGCCCGGCGAACATCTCCACACCCGTGAGCGCGTCGCCCGGCTCCGGCAGGCGCATCTCCACGGCCCCACCCCTCCCCGGTAAAGGACCAAACTCGCTCACCGGGTGAGCCTGGCGGCCCTTGACGAGGTGTTCTGACACCCGTGCGGCGTCCGGCAGCGGTACACATCAGATCATGACGGTCCGGTCGCTTGCTGTACACCCCTCAAATCACTTCCGTGACAGCTTCGAGCTGCGGATGTCCCCCAATCGGGACGATTGGAAACGCTCCCGGGGTGGGTGACCCGGTCGAGCGGCCCCGTCGGGCGTCGGCGAGGATGGCGGGGATGGCCTACCGCTACTTCTACGACTGCGAATTCATCGAGGACGGCCGGACCGTCGAGCTGGTCTCGATCGGCGTCGTCGACGAGTACGACCGCGAGTTCTACGCGGTCTCCACCGAGTTCGACGCCAGCCGCGCCGTGCCCTGGGTCCGCCGCAACGTGCTGGACAAGCTGCCCTCCCCGGCGGACCGGGCGTGGCGCTCGCGGGAGCGCATCCGCGACGAGCTGTACGACTTCCTGGTCGAGCCGATCCGGGACCGGCCCGGCGAGGAACTGGAGCTGTGGGCCTGGTACGCCGCGTACGACCACGTGGTGCTGGCGCAGCTCTGGGGCGCCATGCCGGCCCTGCCCCGGGAGATCCCCCGCTACACCAAGGAGCTGCGACAGCTCTGGGACGAGCGGGGGCGGCCACGGTTGCCGAACGCCGACGCGGCCCGTCACGACGCCCTGGTCGACGCCCGGCACAACCTGGCCCGCTGGCGGGCGATCACCGGTTCGTAGCGCCGGTGTCCCCGCAGTGCGGTCGATCGGTGGTTTGGCCCGTTCTGCCCCGGGCATCGGTGTGGCCAACGGTGCCGAGGTGAGGGAGCGTGACGAGGTGTTGACCGTCCGGGACGCCCGGCGCCGGATCACCGAGTTGATCAGGGCGGCCGAAGTCTGCACGCTCACCACGACCTCCCTCGACGGCCGGCTCGTCGGCCGTCCGATGGCGCTGCAACGCGCGGACTTCGACGGCGAGTTGTGGTTCTTCGCGTACGCCGGGTCGTCGACCGTCCGCCAGTTGCGGGTCAACGCGGAGGTGGCGGTGGGCTTCCACGACCCGGACGGGCGGGTCTGGGTGTCGCTGTCCGGTACGGCCCGGGACGACTACGACCCGGCGCGGGCCGAACGGTTGTGGCACCCCGGGCTCACCGGGTGGTTCCCCGACGGGGTGGCGACGAGCGGTTTGACGCTGGTCGCGGTGCACGTCACCGAGGCCCGGTGCTGGGACGCCCGGGACGGCCGTTCGGTCGGCCTGCTGGGGCAGGGCGGCTCCGGCTCGGGCGGTGGTCCGGCGTCCGCCGGTGACGACACCTACTGACTGGCGGTGACGACGCTTACTGGCTGGTAACCGGGGCGCGGTGTGAGGTGGGCCGGTGCGGCGACTACAGTTCGGGGGGACGGCCCGCCCCGGGCCGGCAACGGTGCCGAGGTCTGACCTGACACTTATCCTGGGGCTTGATCGGGCTTGACCGAATTGCTCCCAGGAGGATGAGCGGATCATGCGTATCGGCGTGCTCACCGGCGGCGGCGACTGCCCGGGTCTCAACGCGGTCATCCGGGCGGTGGTCCGTAAGGGCGTCGCCAGCTACGGCCATGAGTTCGTAGGGTTCCGGGACGGCTGGAAGGGCCCGCTGGAGGGTCTGTCCCGTCCGCTGGGCATCGCGGAGGTCCGGGGGATCCTGCCGCGCGGCGGCACCATCCTCGGCTCCTCGCGGACCAACCCCTTCAAGATCGAGAACGGCGTCGAGCGGATCAAGGACAACCTGGCCGCACAGGGCGTCGACGCGTTGATCGCCATCGGCGGCGAGGACACCCTCGGTGTCGCCACCAAGCTGCACGAGCTGGACGTCAAGGTCATCGGCGTGCCGAAGACCATCGACAACGACCTCGGCGCCACCGACTACACCTTCGGCTTCGACACCGCGGTGAACATCGCGATGGAGGCGATCGACCGGCTGCACACCACCGCGGAGAGCCACCACCGCACCCTCGTCGTCGAGGTGATGGGCCGGCACGCCGGCTGGATCGCCCTGCACGCCGGCCTCGCCGGCGGCGCCAACGTGATCCTGCTGCCCGAGCGCAAGTTCGACGTCGACCAGGTCGCCGGCTACGTCGAGAAGCGCTTCCAGCACCAGTACGCCCCGATCGTCGTGGTCGCCGAGGGCGCCCAGCCGCTGGACGGCCAGATGGTCCTGCACAACCAGGAGCTGGACGCCTTCGGGCACGTCCGGCTCGGCGGCATCGGCCAGTGGCTGGCCGAGCAGCTGGAGGCCAAGACCGGCAAGGAGGCCCGCACCGTCGTGCTCGGGCACATCCAGCGCGGTGGCACCCCGACCGCGTTCGACCGGGTGCTCGCCACCCGGCTCGGCCTGCAGGCCATCGACGCCGCCCACGAGGGCGACTGGGGCAAGATGGTCGCGATGCAGAGCACCGACATCGTCCGGGTGCCGCTGGCCGAGGCCACCCGCGAGCTGAAGACCGTCCCGATCGAGCGCTACGACGAGGCCGAGGTCTTCTTCGGCAGCTGATCGCAGCCCACCCCCTTCCCCTCCGCCCTGTCGGAGGGGAAGGGGCGCGGGACCGGACGAACGGGACGGAAGGGTGACATGGGGTCGGCGAGACACACCGTCGCGGTGATCGGGGCGGGAAAGATCGGCGAGCTGATGCTCTCCGGGTTGTTGCGGTCCGGCTGGCCGGCGCAGCGGCTGCTGGCGACCGCCCGCCGCCCCGTCCGGGCCGAGGAACTGGCCACCCGGTACGGCGTACGGGTGGTCGACAACCTGACCGCCGTCGACGAGGCGGCGGTGCTGGCGATCGCGGTGAAACCCCAGGACGCGGGCGTCCTGCTGGACGAGATCGGCCCCAAGGTGCCGGCCGACAAGCTGGTCGTCTCGCTCTGCGCCGGACTGCCCACCAGCTTCTTCAGCCGCCGGCTGCCCGAGGGCACCCCGGTGGTGCGGGTGATGACCAACACCCCGGCCCTGGTCGACAAAGCGATGAGCGCCATCTCGGCCGGCGCCCACGCCACCGGCGAACACCTGGCCCTGGCCGAGGAGATGTTCGCCCCGCTCGGGGCGACCCTGCGGGTGCCCGAGTCGCAGCAGGACGCGGTCACCGCGCTCTCCGGCTCCGGCCCGGCCTACTTCTACCTGCTGGTCGAGGCCATGATCGACGCCGGCATCCTGCTCGGCCTGCCCCGGCAGGTGGCGCACGAGCTGATCGTGCAGACCGCGATCGGCTCGGCCGTGATGCTGCGCGACTCCGGCGAACACCCGGTCAAGCTCCGCGAGGCCGTCACCTCGCCGGCCGGCACCACCATCTCCGCCGTCCGCGAGCTGGAGAAGCACGGGGTACGCGCGGCGCTGCTGGCGGCGCTGGAAGCGGCCCGCGACCGCGCCCGCGAACTCGCCGCCCAGGCCGACTGACCCGGCCCGCCGTGTCAGGGGCCGGGGCCGACGGCACCGCGGATCTCGGCCCGCCGCCCGAACGCGTCGTCGTCGACGTGGAGCAGGTACGCCGCCTCGTCGCCACCCAGTTCCCGCACTGGGCCGAACTGCCGGTCGAGCCGGTGGCCAACGGCGGCTGGGACAACTGGACCTTCCACCTCGGCCCCGGCATGTCGGTACGCCTGCCGAGCGCCGCCGAGTACGCCGAGGCGGTCGACAAGGAACACCGGTGGCTTCCCCTGCTCGCCCGCCACCTCCCGGTGCCCGTCCCCACCCCGCTGGCGAAGGGCGGGCCCGGCGAGGGCTACCCGTACACCTGGTCGGTCTACCGGTGGCTCGACGGAGAAACCGCGCGGTTCGAGCGGATCGCCGACCCGGTCCGGTTCGCGCTCGACCTGGCCGGGTTCGTCGCGGCGCTGCACGAGATCGACACCACCGGTGGCCCCCGACCCGGTCGACACAACTGGTACCGGGGTGGCCCGCTGCGCACCTACCACCGGCAGGCCCGCCGAGCGATCAGGGCTCTCGACGGCCGTATCGACGCCGTCCGGGCCGACGAGATCTGGGAATGCGCCCTGGACGCGCGCTGGGACGGTACCGAGCGCTGGTTCCACGGTGATCTGGCGCAGGGGAACCTCCTGCTCGACGGGGGACACCTCGCCGGGGTCATCGACTTCGGCACCTGCGGCGTCGGCGATCCCTCCTGCGACCTGGCGGTCGCCTGGACACTGTTGACCGCCGACGGTCGGCGGGCGTTGCGGGAGCGGTTGCCGGTCGACGACGCGACCTGGGCGCGTGGGCGTGGGTGGGCGCTCTGGAAGACGCTTGTCAGCTACGCCCACGCGCCGGACGACGGCGTGGCCGCGGTGAACTCACGGAGGATCCTCGCAGAGATCTTCGGCGAGTACACCGACGGCGGACGGTCGACCGGGGGAGATCAGCCCTGATCAGGGTGAAGAGTGTCGTCCTGTCGGCGTCGCCTGGTCTCCAGCGGCCACTCCAGGCCGACCGTCTCGGCGATGCCCCGCCTGTCGAAGTACTCCTGGAGTTTCCGCTTCTGTGCGGCGTACCAGGTGATCTGCGCCCGGTGGAGGTCGTCGGGGAGCATCCGGGCGATGCGCTCGTGCCGGGCCGCGATCGACACCGCCATCCCGACGGCGGCGCGGGCGTCGTTCGTGGCGTCGTGGGCGGAGCCGAGGGGCACCTCGTAGTACCTGCACAGGTCACCGAGTTTCTGGCTGCCGTACCAGCGAGGTTCGACCTCCTGGTGCAGGATCGAGGGGTCGATGACGACGGCGCGGTCCCAGTCCAGCGACGGCAGGGCGTGCCGGGCCAGCTCGGCGTGCAACGTCGTGACGTCGAAGTGGGCGCAGAAGGCGACGAGCGGCGTACCGTCGGCGATCACCTTCCCGACGGCCGTGCCCAGCTCGGCCAGCGCCGTCCCGGCCGGAGTCCCGGCACTGCGGACCAGCTCGTCGGTGATCCCGTGGATCTCGGTGGTGCGGGGCGGGATCGGCACTCCCGGGTTGACCAGCCACCGCCTGGTCGTGCCGTCGGAGTAGACCAGCGCGGCGGAGACGATGCGGGCGTCCAACGGCTCCCTGCCGGTGGTCTCGATGTCGAAGCCCACCACCGGCAGGTGGTGCCACCCACGGTGGGTGCCCGGCGGCGGCGCCGTCTCCACCGGCGCGCAGTCGTCGTGGTACACGGTCCAGCCGGCGCCGAGCCGGAGCGCCTGTCCGGCCCCGGCCTCCACCCGGCCTCGACAGGTGCCACAGGTGCCGGCGTACTTGTTGATCACGATGGGACTCCTGGTTCGGTCGTGCGCCGCACTGGTGCGTGCGGCGGGAGGGGGAGGCGACGGACCGCGCGCCTGAAGATCATGATCCATCGGCCGCGTCCTCGGCACCCGCCGGCCGGGCCACCCCGCGACCTATGTGGACGGTCCGTGGTGACCCTTCATCCACCGTCCCCGCCCGGACCCCCCGTCCCGTTCCGGGCACCCCCGGTGCGGGCGAAGCCGGCGGACGGGTCGGTGTGGATCACGCGGGTGCCCCATACTGGCCCCGTGTTCACTCTCGCCCAGGCGCGGTACCTGGTCGCCACCCTGCACCCCCGCATCGACGAGCTGATCGGCATCCGGGCCGACCTGGCCGAGCTGCGGGCCGACCTGGCCGGCCCGGGGATGTCGGCGCTGGGCGGCCGGGCCGAGGTCAAGGCCCTGGAGGCCCGGCTGCACGGCGTGCTGGAGGAGCTGAACTCGCACGACATCCAGGTCAAGGGGATCGCCCCGGTGCTACTCGACTTCCCCGGCGAGCACGAGGGCCGGGCGGTGCTCTGGTGCTGGCTGGAGGGTGACCCCGACGTGCGCTGGTACCACCGCGTCGAGTGCGGCTTCGCCGGCCGCCGCCCCATCCGCTAACCCCACCCCACCCGCCACCACCCCTCCGCGTCGATCATGGAGTTGTGGTGGGCGCGAAAGGGTATACATCCCCGCGAATGTGGCACCACAACTCCAAGATCGCGCGCGCGATGGAGCGGGGCGAGCGCAGGGCGGGGCGGGGTCAGCGCATGGTGGCGAGCATGGTGGGGGAGATGTTGCCGCCGCTGAGGACCAGGATCGTCCGGGTGCCGGGGGCGGCGGGGACCCGGCCGGTGCGCAGTGCGGCGAGGGGGACCGCCGCCGCCGGTTCGAGCAGCAGCCTGGGGGCGGCCATCAGGTCCCACCAGGCGGCCCGGATGTCCGCCTCGGGGACCGCCACCAGGTCGTCCACCAGCTCCCGGACGTGGGCCAGGGTGAGCCGGCCGGCGAACGGGGCGGCCAGCCCGTCGGCCATCGAGACCGGCCGGGTCGCCGGGGCGTCGCCGCCGGTGCGCAGCGCGTGGCCGACGACGTTGGCGGTGGCCGGCTCGACGCCGACGATCCGGGCGGTCGGCACGGCATCGCGTACGGCGGCGGCCACCCCGCTGATCAGTCCGCCGCCGCCGACCGGGACCAGCACCAGGCCCGGCGGTGGACCGTCGGCCAGCAGTTCCCGTCCCAGGGTGGCCTGGCCGGCGATGACGTCCGGGTCGTCGAACGGCGGCAGCAGGTGGTAGCCGCGTTCGGCGGTGATCTCCTCGCAGGTGGCGAGCAGGTCGTCGGTGAGCACGACCTCCCCACCCCACCGGCGGACCGCTTCGATCTTGGTGGGTACCGCGTGCGGGGGCATGCAGACGACGGTGGGCAGGCCGAACGCACGTCCGGCGAAGGCCACCGCCATGGCGTGGTTGCCGGCCGAGAAGGCGGTCAGCCCGGTGGGCGTCGCCTGCCGTTCGGCCAGGGCGAGCAGCGCGTTCAGCGCGCCCCGGACCTTGAAGCTGCCGGTGTGCTGGAGGTTCTCCGCCTTCACCGCGACGTCGAGCGCGAACTCGTCGCCGAGTTGCGGGCAGGGCAGGAGCGGGGTCCGGACGATCCGCCCGGCGAGCCGGCGTTCGGCGGCCGTGACGTCGTCCACGCTGGTCAGTCGCACTGCCGGAGCCTAGCGGGCGGGGCGTGCGGGGCCGTGCCGGTGGGCGGGTCAGCCGGCCGCGGAGCGGGGGAGGGGGTCGACCGGCGGGTCGGCGACGGCGAAGACCACCACGTTGTCCCGGTAGTGGCCGACGCGCCTGTCGAAGTCGCCCCCGCAGGTGATCAGCCGCAGTTCCGGGCCGGGCGTCGGGCCGTACACGGTGGCGGTGGGGAAGGCGTCCTTGGGCGTCCGCAACGTGCCGGTGACCCGGAACGTCACCCGGCGGTCGTCCCGCCACACCTCGATCCGGTCGCCGGGGCGCAACTCGCCGAGCCGGGCGAAGACGGCCGGGCCGCGCCGCGAGTCCAGGTGACCGGCGATCACCGCCGGTCCCGGGTCACCCGGCGCCGGGCCGCCGCCGTACCAGCCGGCCCGGGTGAAGTCCGCCGGGGGGACCAGGGTGCCGGCCCCGTCCAGCCCGAGGGCGGTGAGCGGGGAGTCGACGCCGATCCGCGCGACGCGTACCCGGGTGGGGAGGGCCGGGGTGGCGCGGGGGGTGCCGG
>NZ_JBMDWU010000396.1:0-19936 GCF_048594385.1 Micromonospora sp.
CGGCGGCGCTGGCCGCGGTGGCGGACATCCCGGTCGGCGGCGGCAAGATCTTCAAGGCCGAGGGGGTGGTGGTGACCCAGCCGGCGGCCGGCACCATCAAGGCGTTCTCCGCGACCTGCACCCACCAGGGCTGCACGGTCACCTCGGTCAAGGACGGCACCATCGTCTGCGGCTGCCACAACAGCGTCTTCGGCATCGCCGACGGCGCGGTGCGCAGCGGCCCGGCCGGTAGCCCGCTGCCGCCCCGGGCGGTCACCGTCGACGGCGACGACATCCGGCTGGCCTAGGGGGTCGGCACACCTAGATCGCCGAGTCCAGCCACGCCATCCGCCGGTCCAGCCAGTCCCGCAGGTAGTCGAGCTGCCCCTGCCACGTGTCGGCGGTCGGGGTGACGATGGGTCCGATCTTCTCGGTGGTCAGGTTCGGCCACCGCTGGAAGTTGCGGTCGGCGGCGTTGGCCAGCGGCGCGGTGAGAGCGGTGAGGCGCGCGTCGAGCCCAGCGGCCGACAGCGGACCCCGCCGGAGCTCGGCCCAGCGGGTCCGGACCAGCGCCATGAACCCGGGGTCGGTGACCAACCTGTTGATCCAGTTGTTGGGCTTCGGCCACCGGGGCTGCTCGTACTGCCAGCCGGCGGTCTCCAGGTTGGCCCCGCCGCCGACGCCGTAGGTGAGGTCGAGGTCCCACAGCGGCCCGGCGGTGATCCTGCCGCCCCGGTCCTTGTAGAAGTACGAGCTGCGGGCGTAGGCGTCGAAGTTGCGGGTCAGCTCGTTGAGGATGAACGAGTCGACGAACGATCCGACGTCGATCCAGGCGGGATAGCCGGTCACCGGATCGGCGAAGCCGGGGGACTGCATCAGGTCGTTGAACTGTTGGAGGTGCCCGGTCAGCCAGGCCTGCTGTTCCGGTTGCAGGGGCGAGGGGTCGACCACCTCCAGGTAGTGCCAACAGGTCGCGGGCCGGCCTTGGCAGTCCAGGGTGGGCTCCTCGGCCGTCAGCCACTCGAACTTGAGGATGTACCCACCGGTGATGGCCGGCAGGGTGACGTCGTCGGGGTCGAGATCCTTGAGGTCGAGCCGGTTCTTCGCGTTCTTGATGGTCTCGACGATCAGGTAGACGCCCTGGTAGTCCTCGGCGCTCACCGGCCGGTCCGCCACGTTGTGGTAGAACTCCACGAAGGCGTACCGGGGTGCCTGGAATCCGATCTCGCGGGCCAGGTCGAAGGTGAACGCCTCCCGGATCAACGCCTTGTCGGTGTAGGGCCCGCGCAGCACCCAGTCGGACTCGGCCGGCATCCCGAGGACCGGCAGGTCGACGTCGTCGTCCTCGTTGTCCCGGAACTCGACCCGGTAGGGCGCCTTGTCGAACAGGGAACTCGACGTGCCGCGCAGGTGGTAACCGATCCGGGTGGCGAGGGTGGGTGGCGTCGCGAGCGACGCGTGTCCCCCGGTCGGCGCGAAGAGCAACGCGGCGGCATCGACGAACTCCCGGTCCGGCGCACCCTGGCCGTACCCGTCGATCAGCAGGATCGGCAGGTCGAGGCTGACGTCCACGGCCCGCTCGACGTAGAGGGCGGTGCCGGGGTCACCGGTGGCCACCCCGTCGACGAACGCCTGGGCCCGTAGCTGGGTGGTGTCGACGAGGGTCACCGGGGTGCCGTCGTAGCGTGGGGAGTCCGCGCCGGGCAGCGCCCCGTCCGTCGTGTAGCGGATCTCGGCGTCGGTCACCGTCGTCCGCAACGAGACCGTGAGATCGTCGCGGAAGGTGCCGCTGGGCACGGAGAAGACGATGTCGCCGGTCAGCTCGTCCGCCGGGTCCGCCGCCGGGGCGACGGTGGCCGCCACGCCGGCCGGCCGGTCCGGGGCCGGCGACGGAGCGCCGACCACACCGAGCGAGATCGCGGTCACGACGCCCAGGACCCGGGCCGGCAGATTCCGCACAGTCACTCCCCTGCGTCACGGGCGGCTGGAGCACGCTCCAATCCATCTACGCACGCCAATGTTACAGGATTGTCACCGTGGGTGACCGGCCCGGCACTTTCAGACGGCGAGCGCCTGGCGGACCGACCGTTCGGCGTCCCGCCCGCCGTCGCCGGTGGCGGTGACCCGACCGGACTCCAGCACGTAGTGCCGGGTCGCCACCCGCAACGCGAAGCCGAGGTGCTGCTCCACCAGCAGCACCCGGATGCCGGCCCCGGTGGCCAGCTCGACGATCCGGTCCTGGATCTCGGCGACCACCGACGGCTGGATGCCCTCGGTGGGTTCGTCGAGCAGCAGCAGCCGGGGCCGGGTGACCAGCGCGCGGGCGATGGCCAACTGCTGCCGCTGGCCGCCGGAGAGCAGCCCTGCGCGCCGCCGCAGCAGGGGACGCAGCGCCGGGAACAGGTCCAGCGCCTCGGCGGTGGCGGCGGCCCCGTCGCGCCGGCCGTCGGCCACCAGCCGCAGGTTCTCCGCCGCCGTCAGGTGCGGGAAGCACTGTTGCCCCTGCGGGACGTACGCCAGGCCCCGGGCGACCCGCTGGTGCGGGGCGAGCCGGGTGACGTCCTCCCCGTCGAGGGTGACCGTGCCGGCGCGGGGGCGCAGCAGCCCGACGGCGACCCGCAGCAGGGTGCTCTTGCCCGCGCCGTTGTGGCCGAGCACGGCGGCCACCCCGTCGGCGGGGACGGCCACGTCCACCCCGTGCAGCACCTCGCTGCGGCCGTAGCCGGCGTGTACGCCACGCAGTTCCAACATCACGCCTCCGGTGCGGTGTCGACGCCGAGGTAGACCTCCTGCACCCGGGGGTCCGCCTGGACCTGGGCGACGGTGCCCTCGCTGAGCACCTTCCCGGCGTGCAGCACGGTCACGCTGCGGGCGAAGCGCCGCAGGAAGTCCATGTCGTGTTCGATGACCACCACGGTGCGGTCCCGGCTGACCGTCTCCAGCAGGGCGCCGGTGGCGTCGCGTTCCTCGTGGCTCATCCCGGCGACGGGTTCGTCGAGCAGCAGCAGCCGGGCGTCGGAGACCAACAGCATGCCGATCTCCAACCACTGCTTCTGCCCGTGCGCCAACGCGCCGGCCGGCTGGTCACCCCGGTCGGCCAGCCCGATCGTCTCCAGCGCGGCGGCCACCTCGTCGGGGATCCGGTTGCGTCGTCGGGCCAGCGTCCACCAGCTCCGGGTGGCTCCGGCGGCGATGTCGAGGTTCTGCACCACGGTCAGTTCCTCGAACACCGACGCGGTCTGGAAGGTGCGGCCGATGCCGAGCCGGGCGATGCGGTGCACGTCGCGGCCGAGCAGTTCCCGGTCACCGAAGCGGACCGAGCCGGTGGCCCGGACCAGCCCGGTCACGGCGTCGACCACCGTGGTCTTGCCGGCCCCGTTGGGGCCGATCAGGAACCGGATGTCGCCGGGCGGCACGTCGAGGTCGACCCCGTCGACGGCGGTGAAACCGTCGAAGGTGACCCGCAGGCCGCGTACGCACAGGCCGTCGAGCTGCGGGCCGGTCATGCCGCCGACACCTCCGTCCGGTTCTCGGCCCGGTCCACCGGCCGGGTCCGCCGCCACCACCGCGCGCCCGCCGGGTCCGACCGGCGCTGCCGGGCCAGCACCCACAGCGACGCCAGGCCGCCCGGCAGGAACGCCACCACCAGCACGAACAGCAACCCCTGCAGGTACGTCCAGGTGCCCGGGAACCGTTCCGACAGGGCGGTCCGCGCCCAGGCCACCGCCACCGCGCCGAGCACCGGACCGAGCAGGGTGGCCCGGCCGCCGACCGCGACACCGATGACGAACTCGATGGACGGGACGATCCCGATCAGCGCCGGCGAGATGATCCCGACCGCCGGCACGAACAGCGCCCCGGCCAGCCCGGCCATGCCGGCGGCCACGACATAGCCGACGAGCTTGACACCGGCCGGGTCGTAGCCGAGGAAACGGACCCGTTCCTCACCGTCGCGGACGGCCACCAGCAACTCGCCGTAGCGGCTGCGGATGAGCTGGCGGGCCAGGGCCAGCAGCGCCAGCAGGCTGGCGGCGATGATGAAGTAGACCATCCGCTGGTTGACCGGGTCGTCCAGGTCGTACCCGAAGAAGCCCTGGATGTCGGTGAGGCCGTTGGTGCCGCCGGTGGTGCCCTGCTGGCCGACCAGCAGGATCACCATCGCGGCGGCGAGCGCCTGGCTGAGGATGGCGAAGTAGGCGCCGCGGACCCGGCGGCGGAACACCAGCGAGCCGAGGCCGAACGCGACGGCCATCGGCAGCAGCACGGTGGCCGGCAGCGCGATCCACGGGCTGGCGAACGGCCGCCACCACAGCGGCAGCTCGTCGAGCTGGCCGTAGAGCTGCATGAAGTCGGGCAGTTCGCCGGGGCCGGCGTCGGCGAGCTTGAGGTGCATGGCCATCGCGTAGCCGCCGAGGCCGAAGAACACCCCCTGGCCGAGGGTGAGCATGCCGCCCCGACCCCAGGCGATGCCGATGCCGACCGCGACCATCGCCACGCACAGGTACTTGGCCAGCAGCGACAGCCGGAAGTCCGACAGGGCCAGCGGGGCGACGGCGAACACCAGCGCCGCCCCGAGGGCGAACCCGGCGGCGGCGCGGGCCGGGCCGTCGAACCGGCGGCCCCGCCGGCCGCCGGCCGGGGTGCCGGCCGCGCCGGCGGGATCGGTGCCGACCAGCGGCGCGGCGGTCATGCGAGGCTCCTGGTACGCAGGGTGAACAGCCCCTGGGGCCGCCACTGGAGGAACGCCACGATCGCCACGAAGACGATCACCTTGGCGACGCTGAGCGTGGTGAGGTACTCGCCGGTGGCCTGGAGCACGCCCAGCGCGAAGGCGACGATCACGCTGCCCTTGAGCTGGCCGATGCCGCCGACCACGACGACCAGGAAGGCGTCGATGATGAGATTGGTGCCCATCGTCGGGCCGATCGGCCCGAGCAGGGTCAACGCGACCCCGGCGACGCCGGCCAGGCCGGAGCCGATGAAGAAGGTGGTCCGGTCGACCCGGGCGGTGGGGATGCCGGAGACGGCGGCGAGGTCGCGGTTCTGCACCACCGCGCGGATGCGCCGCCCGAGCGGGGTGAGCCGCAGCGCCAGGGTCAGCGCCAGCACCGCGGCCAGCGCGAGCGCCAGGATGAACAGCCGGTTGTTGGCGACGGTCAGCCCGCCGGGCAGGGAGATGTTGCCGGTCAGCAGCGCCGGAGCCCGGGTCTGCACGTTGGGGCTGCCGAAGACGTCGCGGGCCAGTTGCTGCAGCATCAGCGAGACGCCCCAGGTGACCAGCAGGGTGTCCAGCGGGCGGGCGTAGAGGCGGCGGATCAGCAGCACCTCCAGCAGCACGCCCATGGTGCCGGCCACCGCGAAGGCGACCGGCAGCGCCACCAGCAGCGACCAGCCGGCGGCGGTCACGGTCTGCTGCAGGACGTAGGTGGTGTAGGCGCCGGCCATGATGAACTCGCCGTGCGCCATGTTGATCACGTTCATCTGGCCGAAGGTCAGCGCCAGGCCGAGGGCGATGAGCAGCAGCACCGCGCCGATGCTGACGCCGGTGAAGAGCTGACCGAAGAGGACTGTCACGTTCGCGCTCCGAAGGGGTGGGTCGGCCCGGGCGGGGGTGCCTCCCGCCCGGGCCGGGATCGGTCAGCTCAGGCCGCTCGCCCAGGGGTAGCTCTTCAGGTACGGGTCCGGCGTGATCGGCTTGCCGGAGTTCCACACCTCGGTGATCAGCCCGTCGGCGCCGACCTTGCCGATCCGGGCGGTCTTGGCGATGTGCTGGGTGGGGCCGTCCACGGTGACCAGGCCCTCCGGGGCGTCGTAGGTGATGCCACCGGAGGCGGCCCGGACCTTCTCCACCTCGAACGTGCCGGCCTTGTCGACCATCGCCTTCCACAGGTACACCGCGACGTAGGCGGCCTCCATCGGGTCGCTGGTCGGCTTGTCCGCGCCGTACTTGGCCTTGTAGGCGGCGACGAACTTCTGGTTGGCCGCGCCGGGGGTGGTCTGGTAGTAGTTCCAGGCGGTCAACTGGTCCTTGAGGTACTGGGTACCGATCCCCTTGACCTCCTCCTCGGCGATCGACACCGACACCACGGGCATGCTCGCGGCGGTCAGCCCGGCGGAGGTGTACTCCTTGAAGAACGCCACGTTGCTGTCGCCGTTGAGGGTGTTGAACACGGCGTCGGCCTTCGACGAGCGGACCTTGTTGACGATGGTGCCGAACTCGGTGGAGCCGAGCGGGGCGTAGTCCTCACCGAGCACGGTCATCCCGTTCGCCGCCGCGTACGCCTTGATGATCTTGTTGGCGGTACGCGGGAAGACGTAGTCGCTGCCGACCAGGTAGACCGACTTCTTGCCCTGCGCCTTGAGGTAGTCCAGGCCGGGCACGATCTGCTGGTTGGTGGTCGCCCCGGTGTAGAAGATGTACGGCGACTGCTCCAGCCCCTCGTACTGCACGGGGTAGAACAGCAGCGCCTTGTTCTTCTCGAAGACCGGCTTGACCGCCTTGCGGCTGGCCGAGGTCCAGCAGCCGAAGACGGCGGCGACCCGGTCCTGGGAGATCAGCTTCTCGGCCTTCTCGGCGAAGGTGGGCCAGTCGGAGGCGCCGTCCTCACCGACCGGGACGATCTTCTTGCCCAGCACGCCACCGGCGGCGTTGATCTCCTCCACGGCGAGCATGATGGAGTCCCGTACGGTGACCTCGCTGATGGCCATGGTGCCGGAGAGCGAATTGAGCAGGCCGACCTTGACGGTGTCGCCGGACACGTCGGCGCTGACCCCGGCGGTCGACTTCTCGTCGGAGGTCTTGCTGCCACAACCGGCGAGCGCGGCGGCGGCAATCAGGGTCAAGGCGCCCGCCAGGATGCGGCGGCCCCGGAACTGTGACATTCATTCTCCCTGCGGAGCGATGTTCGCCGGATAATTTTCCGTGCCGGCCCGCACTGGCCGGCAGGTATTGCTGTCAATGATTGGTAGGCGGTGCGGTCGTGGCGCAGGTCGGCGGGCTCGTCGAGCGACGGGTGGGGCGTCGCGGCGGCGGTCCGCAGTGGACTTTCGGGCAGCAAAAGCTTCTGCCCACTTGATTGCCGCCACGTTTCCCGGCCCTTAATTGACTGTTTCCCGGACCGATCTCGACACACACAAAAAAGGCCACCGCCACAATGGACGATGACCGCTCACGAGAATGCGCGACGCCTATCCGACACAGGATGGACCACCACCACCGAACCCGCCCGACAATAGACAGGAATGGCGATTACTTCACGCAGGAAGCATCCTAGAACCACCACCCACCCCCCTGTCAACACCCCACCCCCGCCCTCCCGCCCCCCGCCCTCACCCCTCCCGGACCTCCCTCCCGCCCCGCATGATCAAGAGGTTTGCGTCAGCCGTGGAGCTGGAGCTGACGCAAACCTCTTGATCACCGGGGACAACCGGGGGCCGGCGGGCCGGCGGGCCGGCGGAAGGGTGGGAGAGTGAGTGGGGTCAGAGTTCGGCGAGGACGGTGAAGTCGAGGCCGTCGGCCTCGGCGAGGGAGATGCGGTGCCGGACGTGGCGGCGGCGCAGCTGCAACTCGCCCCGGGGGCCGTGGTAGGTGACCGCGTCCGCCGCCGCCCCGATGGCGCGGACGTCCAGCGTGCGGGCGCGGGCGATCAGGGCGGCGAGCAGCATCACGCCCTCGTAGCAGGACTCCCCCAGGCTGCCCAGCGGCGGCGCGTCCACCCCGAACCGGCGGGCGAACGCGCCGTGGAAGTCCAGGTTCTCCCGGGTGACCAGGCCGGCGAAGAACCCGGCCGTGCTGAACAGCCGGCGGGTGCCGCCGACGCCGCTGGCCAACAGCATGTTCTCGTCCATCAGGGTGCTCAACCGCAGGCACCGCTGGTCCAGCGCGGAACGGCCGAAGGCCCGGTTGAACCGGACGGCGTCGGCACCGACGAGCAGCATCAGCACCGCGTCGGCCTCGGTCCGCTCGATCTCCCGCAACACCGGTCCGAAGTCCTCGGTGCCCAGCGGCAGGAACGCCCGCCCGCACACCCGCGCCCCGTCGTCGCGGGCGTAGCGCTGGGCGGCCTGCGCGGTCCGGCGCGGCCAGACGTAGTCGTTGCCGACCAGGTACCAGCGGCGGACCCCCTGCTCCCGGGCCAGCAGCCGCATCGCCGGGCGGAGCTGCGCGTCCGGCGTCTCGCTGGTCAGGAACACCCCCTCGGTACGCTCCCCACCCTCGTACAGGGCGGTGTAGACGTACGGCACCCGGTGCGCGATCCGGGGCGCCACCGCCTGCCGGACCGACGAGATGTGCCAGCCGGTGACCCCCTGCACCGCGCCGGTCGACACCAGCGCCTCCACTTCGGCGGCGACCTGCGCCGGTGGCGCACCGCCGTCGACCGGCACCAGCCGCAGCTCCCGGCCGAGCACCCCGCCGGCCCGGTTGACCTCCTCCACCGCCAACTGGGCACACAGCTCACAGGTGGGGCCGAACATGCCGGCCGGGCCGCGCATCGGAAAGACCAGCGCGACACTGACCACCGACCGGTCGACGGTCAACCAGGGGGCCGCGCCGGCCGTGCCGCCCGAGCGGGGCAACGGCTCCGGCACGCCGTGGGGGCCGGGCACCGGCACGGACATGCTGACATGATTGCCGGCAACCCTGGCGGGCCACCAGACCCGACCGAAAACCGGGACGCTTCGGTAACATGGCAACCCACCGAACGGGGAGAGACATGGCCGACGATCCCACGACGCCCGTCGACCTGATGCGCGCGCTCACCCGCGCCGAACGGCTGCTCGCCCGCCGGGTCGGCGCGGTGCTCACCACCGAGGGGCTCACCGTCGAGGCGTGGCGGGTGCTCTGCCGCCTCGCCGACGGGCAGGGCCACCCGATGAGCGAGGTCTCCACCGAGGAGTCGTTGCCGCCGGGCACCCTGACGAAGCTCGTCGACCAGCTCGTCGACCAGAATCTGGTGCACCGCCGGATCGACCCGTTCGACAGGCGACGCATCCGGGCCTACCTGACCCCCCGGGGCCGCCGCGAACAGGAACGCATCGACGCCCTCGTCCGGGCCGAGCTGGCCGGGGTCCTCGACGACGCGACGCTGACCGGGCAGCTCGTCGACCTGGTCGCCCGGCTCGACCCGCGCCGGCAACCGGTCCGGGCCGGCTGACCCCGGCCCGACCCACCGGGGATCCCGCCCGAGGCCTGGCCGGCGGCGGTCCGGCACGGGTGCAGACACGACAGGTCGCCGACCGCCCGCCGGCGGCGGCAACGCCGGCAGGAAGCCTCCGCGGTCGACACCACCGCACCCCGCACCGCCCGGGCTGAGGGCGGACCGGGGCAGGGTCCGCCCGGCCGGTGGCCGGTGCGGGGTTGTGGGGGCCGCTAGGCGACCGGCACCGCGTCGGCCCCGGTGCGGGTTGCGGGTCGGTGGAGACCCCCGGGCGGGGTGTTCGCGTCGACCGGGGCGGTGAGCAGGGTACGCAGGGTGTGCGCGTCGACGGCGGTGGCGGTGAGCAGCGCCGCCGGGCCGCCCGCCAGCGGCAGCCAGGCGGCGGACGCCCCGGGGCCGGCGGGGAGCAGCCGGCCCCGGGGCTGACCGCCGCCGGCGTCCACGGTGGCCGGTCCCGACGCGGCGGCGGGACCGACCACCAGCAGCGACCCGGTCGCCGTCGCCCCGCCCAGCACGGCCGGCCCGGCCCAGCCGGGTGCGGCCGGGCCGACCGCCAGGGACTGGCGCAGCAGCGGCCGCCCGGCGTGGGCGACCGAGGTGGCCACCACGACGTCGCCTGCGGGGTCGCCGTACCGGCCGCAGACGAGTTCCTCGCGCCAGAGCAACCGGGCCCCCTCGGCGAGGGTCACCCGGGACCCGGCGACGTGGTCGCAGCCGGCCGCCGCGACCAACTGCTCCGGAAGCCAGTTCAGGGTGCCGCCGTCGTGCACCACCGCGTCGACCCGCATCCGGGAGACCGCGCCGGGCCGGCCGGGCAGGGCGACCGAGGCGGCGACGGTACGCACCTGCACCGCCGCCCCCGGCCCCACCTCGACGCTCAACCGCAGGTCGTCACCGGCCAGCGGACCGGCCGCGCCGCCGACGACGTACACCGTGGGGACGCCCTGTTCGGCGGCGGCCTGGCGCAGCAGCAGCGGTGACTCGCCCCGCAGCTCGCGCAGCACGGTGCGGCCGTGACGGTCGGCGACCGCCACCACCCGGGCGACCGCGCGCATCAGGCGACGGCCAGCCGGCCACGGTGGTGGGCCAGCTCGTGGCGCACCCAGTCGGCCACCCCGGTGGCCAGCGGATCACCCACGATGGACAGGAACACCGTCGGCAGGTCCCCCCGCCGGGCGCGGGCGTCGCGGTCCATCACCGACAGGTCGGCCCGCACCAGCGGGGCAAGGTCGGTCTTGTTGATGACCAGCAGGTCGGCGGCGGTCACCCCGGGCCCACCCTTGCGGGGCACCTTGTCGCCACCGGCGACGTCGACCACGAAGATTTGCCTGTCGACCAGCCCCCGGCTGAAGGTGGCGGTGAGGTTGTCCCCGCCGCTCTCCACCAGCACCAGGTCCAGCGGCCCGACCCCGTCGACCAGCTCGTCGATGGCGTCGAGGTTCGCGCCGATGTCGTCGCGGATCGCGGTGTGCGGGCAGCAGCCGGTCTCCACGGCCCTGATCCGGGCCGGGTCGAGCACCCCGGCCCGACGCAGGAAGTCGGCGTCCTCGGTGGTGTAGATGTCGTTGGTCACCACGCCCAGACGCAGCTCGTCGGCGAAGGCCCGGCACAGCGCCGCGACCAGCGCGGTCTTGCCCGACCCGACCGGCCCGCCGATGCCGACCCGCAGCGGGCGGGCGGTGGGCGGCAGCGGGGCGTGCGGGTCGACCCCCGGCTCGGGGTGGGTGTGCGGCACGGTCTCGTCGTGCGGGATCGACGCGTGCGGGGTCGGCGATACGGTTTCAGGACGCAAAGAGACGCACCTCCCAGGTGGTGTGGACTTCGGCGTGGATGTCGGTGAGCGGGGCGGCCGGGGCCGGCAGCCACTCGGGCGGGTCGTCGGCGGTGGCGACCGCGCGGGCCGCCGTGGCGTCACAGTCGACGGCCAGCGCCGCCAGCACCGCGTGCACCCGGTACGGGTCGAGGCCGAGCAGCCGGACCGCGGCGCGGGCCGGGCCGGTCACCGACCCGTACGCGGCGACGGTCGCGACCGCCACCGGGTCGAGGCCGGCGGCGGCGGCGACCAGGCCGAGCACCAGCGGCTGGTGCGGCCCGGACGGGCCGGTGGGCACGTCGTCGAACCCGCCGCCGGGCCAGATCTCCCGGCCGGCCCGCAGCAGCGCCCGACCCTGCCGGCGGGAGACGGCCCGCAGCGCCGGGGCGGCGGTGCGGGCGTCCAGTTCGGCGTCCAGCCGGGCCAGCGTCGCCCGCCGGTCGGCGGTGCCGGCGGCCCGGTGGGCCGCCACCGCGAAGGCGGCGGCGACCAGCCCACCGGTGGCCAACCGGCCGCGCAGGAACCCGGCCAGCGTGGCCGGATCGGTGACCAGCCCGGCCGCCACCGCCGCCTCCAGCCCGGCGGAGTGGGCGTGCGCCCCGGCGGGGAACCTGCCGTCGGCCAGCAGCAGCACCATGCTCGACGGGGTCATCAGAACAGGTGGTACCGCTGGGCCATGGGCAGCTCGACCACCGGTTCCGGGTCGACCACCACCCCGTCGATGCGGACGGTGAAGGTGTCCGGGTCGACCTCGATGCGCGGCAGCGCGCCGTTCTCCGGCAGGTCCGCCTTGCCCCTCGAGCGCACGTCGGCCACCGGGACCAGCGGGCGGCGCACGTCCAGCCGCAGGCCCGCCTCCAACGCGGCCGGCGCGACGAACGCCACGCTGGTCGCGGCGGGCACCACGCCGTACGCGCCGAACATCGGCCTCGGCAGCATCGGCTGCGGGGTGGGGATGGAGGCGTTCGCGTCGCCCATCTGCGCGTACGCGATCATCCCGCCCTTGATCACCAGGTGGGGCCGGACGCCGAAGAACGCCGGGTCCCAGAGCACCAGGTCGGCGAGCTTGCCCGGTTCCACCGAGCCGATCTCCCGTTCCAGTCCGTTGGCCATCGCCGCGCAGATGGTGTATTTCGCCACGTAGCGGCGGGCCCGGTGGTTGTCGGCCGGGCCGTCGCCGGGCAGCGCGCCCACCCGGCGCTTCATCACGTGCGCGCTCTGCCAGGTCCGGGTGATCACCTCGCCGACCCGGCCCATCGCCTGCGAGTCGGAGCCGATGATGGAGATCGCCCCGAGGTCGTGCAGCAGGTCCTCGGCGGCCATCGTGGACGGCCGGATCCGGCTCTCGGCGAACGCCAGGTCCTCCGGCACCGACGGGTTCAGGTGGTGGCAGACCATCAGCATGTCGAGGTGCTCGGCGAGGGTGTTGCGGGTGTACGGCCGGGTCGGGTTCGTCGACGACGGCAGCACGTTCGGCTCCCCGGCCACCGTGATGATGTCCGGCGCGTGCCCGCCCCCCGCCCCCTCGGTGTGGTACGAGTGGATCGCCCGCCCGGCGATGGCGCGCAGCGTGTCGGCCACGAACCCGGCCTCGTTGAGGGTGTCGGTGTGAATGGACACCTGCACCCCGGACGCGTCGGCGACCCGCAGGCAGGCGTCGATCGCCGCCGGGGTGGTCCCCCAGTCCTCGTGCAGCTTGAAGCCACCCGCCCCGGCCCGCAACTGCTCCCACAGCGCCTCCGTGGAGACCGTGTTGCCCTTGCCCAGCAGCAGCACGTTCACCGGGAAGGCGTCCAGCGCCTCGTGCATCCGGGCCAGGTGCCAGGCGTTCGGGGTGACCGTGGTGGCCCGGGTGCCCTCCGCCGGGCCGGTGCCCCCGCCGACGAGGGTGGTGATGCCCGAGGTGAGCGCCTCGGTGACGATCTGCGGGCAGATGAAGTGCACGTGGGTGTCCACCGCCCCGGCGGTGAGGATGCGACCGTTGCCGGCGATCACCTCGGTGGACGGGCCGATCACCAGGTCCGGGTGGACGCCGGGCATGGTGTCCGGGTTGCCGGCCCGGCCCAGCGCCACGATCCGGCCGTCGCGCAGCCCGACGTCGGCCTTGGCCACCCCCCAGTGGTCCAGCACCACCGCGCCGGTGATCACCGTGTCCAGGGCGCCCTCGGCCCGGGTGGCCCGGGACTGGCCCATCGACTCGCGGATCACCTTGCCGCCGCCGAACACCGCCTCGTCCCCGCCGACGCAGTGGTCGACCTCCACCTCGATCAGCAGGTCGGTGTCGGCCAGCCGGATGCGGTCGCCGGTGGTCGGGCCGTACAGGTCGGCGTAGCGTCGCCGGTCCACGGTGCTCATCGTCCCGCCTCCGCGTCGCGCGGTCCGGACCCGTCGGCATCCGGCCCCGGGTCGAGGGGGCCGGCGACCTCGCCGCGCAGCCCCGGCACCACCCGGGCCCCGCCCAGCGGCACCAGGTCCACGGTGCGGCTCACGCCCGGCTCGAAGCGCACCGACGTCCCCGCCGGCACCGCGAGCCGCTGGCCGTACGCGGCGGCGCGGTCGAAGCGCAGCCCCGGGTTGGTCTCGGCGAAGTGGTAGTGCGAGCCGACCTGGATCGGCCGGTCGGCGGTGTTGACCACCAGCAGGGTGGTCACCGGACGCCCCACGTTGATCTCGACCGGCCCGTCGCCGGGCAGGATCTCCCCCGGGATCCCGGGATCGGGTGGTGCACCGTCCCCAACTTGGTGCCGTCCGGGAACGTCGCCTCCACCTGCACCTCCCCCAGCATCTCCGGAATGCCGTCGAGCACGTCGTCGCGGCTGAGCACGGTCCGGCCGGCGGCCATCAGGTCGGTGACGGTCCGGCCGTCCCGGGCGCCCTCCAGCAGGAAGGCGGTGATCAGGGCGACGGCTTCGGGATAGTTGAGGCGCAGTCCGCGCTCGCGCCGACGGCGGGCGACGTCCGCGGCGACGTGGACGAGCAGGCGGTCCTGCTCGTGGGGCGTGAGGAACACGGGATCTCCCGGGCGGCTCGGCGTGTTTCCCACCGTAACGGCCGGAACCGGGCCAGGGGCACGGAACGGACACGGGGCAGGAAGGACACACGGGACCGCCGTCGGACCACCGGCAGGGTGCTCCGGGGCCCCACCGGCCCCGGCCCGCCACGGGGCCACTCGGCGGTGGTGGTTGGGAAGGACCGCACCGCCAACCGCTGGACCGACCGTAGAGGATCACCCCGGGCCGTGGCAACGCCCCGGCGGGGGCATCAGGCGAACAGCAGCAGCGGGTCGGTGTCGCCGCGCACCCCGACGAAACAGGCGGCGGACGTCCGGCAGCCCCGGCGCACCTCCCGCACCCCGTGCATCCGGCCCGCCTCGAACATCACCAGGTCACCCTGGCCGGGCAGCACCGTGTCGTGCGGCGGCCCGACCAGTTCCGGTTCGAGGCCGTAGTCGAGCGGGTCGGCCTTGAGCGCCACGAACTCGTCCTCACCGAGGCGTCCCCAGAAGTCGATCTCGCCGCCGTCGCCGGGGGCCGGCACCTCCAGGTAGATGTTCACCCCGAGCCGTCGCCGCAGCCGGTAGGTGTCCAGCAGCGGGATCTGCCGGCGGTCGATGTGCGGGCGGCCCCGGCCGCCGGGGGTCATCCGGCGCAGCACCCCGGGGAGCATCATCCGCCCCTCGTGCCGGCCGACCGTCGCCCCGCACGGCCACATCTCGTCGAGGTCCAGCCGGATCAGATCGGTGGGCGACTGCCGGCCGGCGAACACCTCGTGCCGGATCAGCCGGGTGGTGGCCGGCGCGTCGTCGAGGTACCGGCGGACCACCTCACCGCCGTTGGCGACCTGCCCCATCGAGGTGCCGACGCTGGTGAACTCCGTGGTGAGGGAGAAGTTCGCCGCCGCGACGGCGGCCACCACCCGGGGCAGGACGGCCTCGCACTCGGCCGGCGGAAAGTACTCCCGGTGCCAGATGAGGTCGATCTCCCCGGTGGCGAGGTCCCGCAGCGACCCGGGGGTCAGCCGGTCGCTGCGGCGCAGGTGTTGGCTCACGTCACTCCCTCGTCGGGCGGCTGCGGCACGGGCCCGCGCTCAGCCGCCCTGTAGCTGTCGCAGGTCGGCCTCCGCCCGTACCGTGTCGGGGTGGTCGTCGCCGAGGACGCGCCGCCGGTCGGTGACCACCTTGGCGAGGACCTTCTCGGCCTCCACCCGGTCGCCGGTGGCGACCAGCGCCTCGGCCAGGGTGTGCCGGGCGGCGATCATCCCGAGGTGCTGGTCCTCCCGCCGGGCGGTGTCGGTGGCGAGGATCGCCCGCAGGTCGGCCAGGGCCTCGGCGGCCCGCCCCTCGTGCAGCAGGCACAGGGCCAGGGTGTGCCGGACGGTCAGCGTCTCCAGGTGGTCGGGGGCCCAGTGCCGCAGCCGGATCTCCAGGATCTCGGTCAGCTCGGCGCGGGCGTCGGCGTACCGGCCCTGGGCGGCCACCGCGCGGGCCAGGCTGTGCCGGGCGGTCATGGTGTCCCGGTCCTCCGGGCCACGGACCCGGAACTCCGCCCGGACGATGTCCCGCAGCTCCTGCTCGGCATCGGCCCACCGGCCCTGCTCGAGGATGGTCCGGGCCAGCTTGTGCCGGCTGGCCAGGGTGTTGCGGTGCTCCCGGCCGAGCAGCGCCTCCCGGGCCGGGATGATCTCCCGCAGCTCGGTCTCGGCCCAGTCCAGCTGCCCCTGTTCCAACGCCGCCCGGGACCGCTCGTGGCGCAGGCTGAGCACCGCCCGCTCCCGGGGGTCGAGGCCGATCCGACGGCAGGCGGCCAGGCAGCGGTCGAGCAGGATCTCGGCCTGGCCGGGCAGGCTGACGGCCAGCAGGAAACGGGCGATCAACCGGGCCAGGTCCAGTGCGGTGGTGAGCAGTTCCGGCTCGGTACGGGGCAGCTCCCCCGCGTCGAAGAAGGCCAGCACCGCCCCGGTCGTCGGCGGGGCCAGCACGTGCCAGCTGGCCCACTTGTCGGGCTCGTCCGGGTCGAACTCCTCCTCCCGGGGCCGGTCCGGGTCCCGCAGCCGCAGCACGTCGAGCAGGGTGAGCACCAGCTCGTGGTAGGCCGGCCGGTCGGCGATCACGTCGGGGTGGTCGTGCACCAGCTCGCGTACCAGCGGGTGCAGGGTCACCACGTGCGCGACCGGCGACTGCGCGGGCAACGACTCGATCACGCCGAGGTCGACCAGGGCGAAGTCGGCGAGCGACCGGAGCACCTCACGCAGCCGGTCCTCGCCGATCTCACCGACGAGCCGGGACGCCGACAACCGGGCCGGGTCGAGCAGGATCTGGTACGGGATCGGCGCGTCCCCCAGCGAGGCCAGCAGCCGCAGCATCGGGCGGGCCTGGGCCAGCCCCCGCCCGGCGAGCAGGTCCAGCGACATCTCCCAGGACTGCACGACCGGTCGTACCGCCCGGTCGAACGCCTGCGACACGGTACGGGTCGTGCCGGCGCCGGAGCGGCGGTCCAGGGCCTCCCGGTAGCCGTCGTAGGTGCGGATGGACACCCCGGGGCCGCCGACCGGGATGCGGTTGGCCTCGGCGAGGTAGGTGCCCGCCCCGCGCAGGGCCAACGGATGCCCCTTGAGCCGGGTGGCCAGGCTGGTGGCCTGGGCGAGGCTGCCGGGCGCGTCACCGGCGAGGTCGATCAGGACCTGGGCGGCGTCCGGTGGGGAGAGTTCCCGCACCGGGTGCATGGTGGACCAGTCGCCCCAGGTCTCCTGGCGACCGTCGCGGGTGGTGACCAGGACCAGCCCGTTGCGGGTACGCGGCTGGCGGAACCACCCGGTGCCCTCGGCGACCCGGCCGTCGAGCGGGGCCAGCAGAGACGGCTCGTCGGCGTTGTCGAAGATCAGCAGCCACGGCCGGTCCGACTCGTTGAGCAGCGTCCACACCAGCTCCACCGGGCTGCGGGTCTTGCCCGCCCAGGCCAGGTCGAGCTGGCTCTCCGGGGCCTGGAGCTGGCCGGCGATCTCGCGCATGCCGGCACTGACCCGGGCCGAGTCCTTCGCCGAGATCCACCAGACCAGCCGACCGCGTGCCTCCAGCCGGCGGGCCACCTCCAGCGCGGTGGCGCTCTTGCCGCAGCCGCCCAGCCCCCAGAGGATCTGGGCGGCCTCCTCGGCCGGGCGGAGCGTGCCGGCCGGCGGTTCGGCGGCCCGCAGGATCGTCTCGACCAGTTCGTCGCGACCGCGCAGCGGCAGCCGACCGGGGCGGGGCGGGGTGATGGAGAAACCGGCGTCCTGCGCCGCGCCGGTCATCGTCGACCGGTGCCGGGGCCGGGGGCCGGGGTGCGGCCGGACCGGCGCGTGGACGGGACACCCGGCGCCCCGTGAGGCCGGAAACGGGTCGGGGACGGGAGGGACCGCCACGGTGCGGGCCGAGCCGCTGGGCTCTGGTGAGCGGGACCGGGGGAACTCATCTGACCTCCCGGAGGGGCGGGACGACAGGGGCCACGTCCACGGGTCGGGTGCGGCCCGTGGTGGTGATCCTTCCCCCAACCCTACCCGTCCGCAGCGCCGGTATCACTGCGCGTCGACCACCCGGACCGAACGTGCGGGTCTTGTGGACGGGACGGCGGGACCGGCCGACCGGGCAGGGGAGGCCGACGGCGCAACCCCGCCGGCCGCACCGGGTGCTGGCGGGCCGACGGTACCGTGCCGGCCATGTCGACTGTGGAGCTGCTGGCCTGGCTGCCCGTGCACGGGCACATCGACTGGGGATCGGTGCCGGACTGGTTCGGCGGCCTCGGCACGGTGGGGACCCTGCTCTTCGGCGTGCTCAGCCTGCGCCGGGAGATCCGGGCCCGCCGGCGTGAGGACCGGGCCGCCCGCGCCCGGCAGGCCCGGCTGGTGTCGACCTCGACCCGGATCGAGGGCGGTGGGGTGCTGCGGGTACGGGTCACCAACGACAGCGACGGACCGGTCTTCGACCTGACCGCCACCCCCCGGGTCCGGGCCGGGGGCGACGACGGGGACGTCGTCGTCGGGGTCACGGCGGTGACCGGACCGGTGGACCGGCTCAACGGTCACCGCGACGGCGAACTGTTCGTCACCGTCGACCGCGCGGTCGACCTGACCGGTTTCGCGTCGGCCACCGTGGAGCTGTGCTTCACCGACCAGCAGGGCAACCGGTGGCGACGTCGGGGCGCGACGGAGCCGGAGCTGGACCTGGGTGTCGAGCCGTCGGGCCGCCGGCTGCGGCTGCCGTGGCGGCGGGGCTGACCGGCGGTCCGCCGACCCACGGGCCAGTACGCCTCAGGTGGCCGGGGTGACCGCCGCCAACCACTGCTGGGCCAGCACGGCGTGACCGGACGGGGTCAGGTGCACCCCGTCGTCGGTCCACACCCGGTCGTCGACGTCGGCGGTGTCGAACCGTGCCTGCACCGCGACCAGCGTCGCGTCGAACTCGACGGCCAGCTTGCGCACCGCGTCGAGTTTCGGGGCCAGGTCCTCGTGCCAGCGTCGCTGGTCCTCGTCGACCGGGAGCAGGAACGGTTCCATCAGCACCAGCCGCACGTCGGGCCGCGCGTCACGGGTGACACCCAGCACGTGCCGGTAGTCGGCGGTGAACTCCTCGACGGTGGTGGCCTCGCCGCTGCTGTACCGCCGCCAGGTGTCGTTGATCCCGATCAGCACCGACACCACCTGCGGGGACAGCGCCAGGCAGTCGTCCGACCAGCGGGCCCGCAGGTCGCGTACCCGGTCGCCGCCGACGCCCCGGTTGCGGAAGGTCGCCCGGTGATCCGGGTGCCGCGCGGTGAACCAGGCGGCGGCCATCATCGCCCAGCCCACCCCGAGGTCGGCGGGGTCGGTCCGGTCCCGTCCGGCGTCGGTGATGCTGTCGCCGATGAACAGCACCCGACCGTCGCGCGGTATCTCCACCGTCATCCGTCCGCTCCCCTGTCGTCGTCGGACGCCCATCATCCCCGCTGTCCGACCGGGACACCAGCAGGGAAGTCGACGCGGCGGTGGTGTCCATCGCCGGTCCGGGCCGGCCGACCGGTACAGTGGTGCTCCGCATCCGACGCCCCACCGGGTGTCGTGCGTGAGCGTCAAGCAGCGGCGCGGTCCCCGGCCCGTCCGGCGGCTGCACCTGCGGCCTACCGGCATGGACCGATCATCACGCGCCGCCGGCTCCGGCCGGTGGTTTCGCGCCGGTTCGCAAGGACGTCAGACGCCATGCCGCAGTCACCGCTCGACCTCACCGAGGCCGTCCTCCGGTTGGGGTCCATCCGCCACGACGAGATGGGCCTCGATGCCGTCCTGTCCCGGATCACCGAGGTGGCCCTGGAGAGCATCCCGGACGCCGCCGAGGTGACGGTGACCCTGGTGCACGGCACCGAGGCGACCACCGCCGCCCACACCGGCGAGCTCGCGCTCCAGCTCGACAGGTGGCAGTTCGAACAGGGCCGTGGCCCGAGCCTGGACGCGGCCACCACCGGCACGGTGCTGATCGTGGCGGACATGACCGAGGAGCGGCGCTGGCCGGAGTGGGCGGCCCGGGCGCACGCCGTGGGGGTGTGCTCGTCGATGTCGCTGGGCCTGCCGATCCAGGAGGCGGTGGTGGGCGCCCTGAACCTCTACGCCACCCGGGTCGGCGCGTTCGGCCCGCTGGTCGCGCCGGCCCGGACGTTCGCCGACCACGCCGCGGTGGCCCTGGCCAACGCCCACCTCTACGACAGCACCGCGACCCTGGCCGGGCAGATGCAGGAGGCGATGCGCAACCGGGCGGTGATCGAGCAGGCCAAGGGCATCATCATGGGGCAACGCCGGTGCACGGCCGACGAGGCGTTCGCGATGCTGGCCCGGGTGTCGCAGAATTCCAACCGCAAGCTGCGGGACGTGGCGGAGGCCCTGGTGCGGCAGGTCAGCCGGTCGGTGCCCGGTCAGCCCACCGCCGCCGACCGCTGAGGCACGGGGGTTCAGCGGCTACCGGCGGTGGCCCGGCCGACGAGGGCTG
>NZ_JBMDWU010000397.1:0-14850 GCF_048594385.1 Micromonospora sp.
CCCGGCCGGAGGCGGTGGGGCGGCCCGCGCGGGCGGGCCGCGCCCGGTCGTGCGGGAGAGCGTCGCCGAGGTCGAGCCGGGTGTCACCGCCGCGACCTACCGGCCGGCCCGCCCGGTGGCGGTGCCCGCCGACGGCAGCGCCTACCGGGCCGTCATTGCCGTACTGGACCTGCCGGTCCGCCTCGACCACGTGACCGTGCCGCTGCGGGCCGCCGAGGCGCACCTGCGGGCGACGGTCCGCAACACCTCCACGCACACCCTGCTGCCCGGCCCGGCGGCGGTGTTCCACGACGCCGACTTCGTCGCCACCACCCGGCTGCCGACCTGGGCGCCCGGTGAGGAGACCGAGGTGGCACTCGGGGTGGACGACCGGGTCCGGGTGGAACGCGAGCTGACCCGGCGCTCCGACACCCGGGCCGCGCTCGGCTCCACCCGGCGGCGGGACGTGGAGTACCGGATCAGCGTGGCCAACCACACCCCGCGACCGGCGACGGTGGAGGTCCGCGACCAGCTGCCGGTCTCCCGCGACGAGGCGGTGACCGTCCGGGAGGCCACCGTCGTCCCGCCGCCGGACGAGCGCACCGACCTGGGCGAGCTGACCTGGCGGCTGCGGCTCGGGCCGGGGGAGGGCGGCGACATCACCCTCGGGTTCCGGGTCGAACTCGGCAAGGGCGTGGAGCTGGCCGGCTGGCGGGAGTGACGGGCGTTCCCGCCGCGACCCGCCCGGCCGGCCGGGCGGGTCGCGGCGGTCACCCGACGGCCGTCACGGTGAGCGCGGCGACCGACGGGTGGGGCCGCCCCTGCGCGTCGTCGATCGCCACGGCCAGCCCGCCGGTGGCACCCGGCCCGGTGGGGGTGGACACCCGCAGGGCCGGGCCGCCGTCGACCCGGGCCACCGTCACGCCGTCGCGCACGGTGACCGTGACCCGGTGGGTGGCCGCCGGGTCCACGGCGGCCTCGGCGACCACCCGGCCGGCACGCAGCACCGCCACCCGGCCGTGCGTCACCCGGACCAAGACCGTGGCGTCGCCGTTGACCCCGACCAGCAGGGTGACGGTGCCGCCGTCGGCGCGCAGGCCGCGCACGGTGGCGTCGGCCGTGTAGCCGGTCCAGTCCGCGCTGGCGTACGCGAGCAGGGTGCCGTAGGCGCGACGTGGGCTGTCGGCGGGGAACCGGCCGCCGGTCAGCGGGGACAGGTCGGTCATCGGCTCACCGTGCTGGTCACGCCAGTCCCAGGAACGGGCGAACGGGTCGGTCACCACGGCGGGCACGGCGGTGCGTTCGACGACCGCGCTGACCAGTTCGGCGGCGGTGGTGCGGGCGTACACCTCGGCCCGTTCGACCTGCCCGTCGGCGGCCGACCGGCGGCTGCTCGGTTGCGGGGCGAGCGACTTGTTGGTCAGCGCGGCGACGAACCGCGTGGCGATCAGGTCGCGGCTGAACGCGGCGGCCTCCGGGTCGGTCGTCGCGTCCCCGATCTCGGAGAACGGGTACGCGAACAACTGCGGGCGGGGCAGCCGGTGGTCGGTGAACGCGGCGAACATCGCGTCGAAGTCGGCGGTCAACCGCTGCCGGTAGCCGGCCAGGCTCTCGCGCGCACCGGTGGCCGGCTCCCAGCGCCGGTGGGTCAGCGGGGAGCCGAGCCGCCCCGGCGCGGTCTGCACCCGGGTGTGCAGGTCGTGCGTGTGCGCCTGGAAGTCCCACCGGCCGGAGCGCCGCATCCGGTCGATCTCCGCCCAGCTCAGGTAGTACGGCCGGTGGGTGCCCACCTGAGCGGTGATCAGGTAGGAGGCGGCCACCATGCGGTGCCGCCGCAGGATCGGGTCGGCGTACGACCACAGCCCTCGGGTGCCGTCGTCGAAGGTGAGGTAGACCGACCGGGGCGGGACGCTCCCGCCGCGCAGGTAGTCGACGTACTGGGCCGAGGAGATCGTCCGGTAGCCGGCGGTGCGCAGCGCGGTGAGCTGGGCGTCGAACGCCTCCGGGGTGACCACGTAGTGTTCCCGGCCGGTCGGTTCGGTCGCCGCCGGGTCGTCGCCGTGCGGCCGGATGTCGTGGTACGCGACCACCACCGGCGCGGCCCGGTCCGGCAGCCGCCCGGCCGTCTCGGTGAAGCGGCGCAGGTCGGCGGGGTCGACCCGGGTGACCGGGGTGTCGTGCTGCCCGCTGACGTGGCGGCGCAGGTCGTCGAGGTACCAGGACACCCCGAAGGGCGCCGCCACCACCAGCAGGGTGACCAGCGACAGCAGCCCGCCGAGCGCGCGGGGCCAGAGCCGGCTCACCGGAGCACCTCGCCCCGGGTGAACACCACCGCGTAGAGCAGCACCAGCGTCCCCGCCCCGGCGAGGGTGAGCGCGACCCGGGCCAGCCGGGTCAGCACCCGCCGCCCGGCGTTCACACCGTGCTCCGCGACCACACGCCGCGCCGGATCGTCCCCACCGACCAGGGCAGCAGCCAGGACAGCACGGTGGCGGACAGCACGCTCATCAACGGCCGGTACGCCCAGCGCGGGTCACCCGGGTTGTCCAGCCGGTAGGCCAGCCCCCACGCGGTGCCCTTGAGCAGCACCCCGCACAGGTAGAGCAGCGGCACCGCCCACCAGCCGCGCAGCGGCGCCCAGATCAGGTGAGAGAAGGCCATCGCCGGGGCCAGCGCCACCCACAGCGCGTGTCCATAGTAGAGCGCGGCCGGGCCGGCCCCCCGCCGCCACATGAACGTGCCGGTGAAGAAGAGGTTCCGCACGTAGCTCTTCTTCCAGCGGGTCTGCTGGCGCAGGAACGGCCGCAGCCGGGCCGGCACGGTGGTCCACACCTTCGCCGAGCGGACGTAGCCGACCCGCCAGGCGCGCGGCGGGTGGTCCTCGTCGCGGACGAACGGCGAGTCGGCGAAGCGCGCCTTGAGCCGGTCGCCGATCCAGCGTTGCCCCAGCACGTAGCCGGTGAGCTGCCGGTCGGTGGCGAACCGGAACTCGCCGCCGAGGAACCGGTCGGCCGCCCAGGCGGGCAGGTAGTTGAGCACCGCCTCCCGCCGGAACACCGCCAGCGGGCCGGAGACGCAGGTGACCGCCCCGAACGACGCCTCGGCCGCCTTGGAGACCCGGAACTGGCCCTCGTACCAGACGTCCTGCACCCGGCTGAGCAGCGACTCGTCGGGGTTGAGCGCGCGGGCGTGGCCGCTGACCGCGCCGAGGTCCGGTTGCCGCAGCAGCGCCTCGACGCAGCGTCCCACCGCGTCCGGGGCGAGTACGCAGTCGGAGTCGGTGAAGGCGAGCACCTCGCCGGTGGCGTGCCGGGCGGCGTGCACCAGGGCCCGCTTCTTGCCGACGTTGCGGGGCAGGTGCAGCACGGTGACCGGGAGTTCGGCGGCGAGCCGGTCGAGCACCTCGGCGGTGCCGTCGGTGGAGCCGTCGTCGACCACGATCACCTGCAACGGGCGGTACCCGCTGCCGGTCATCGACCGGACGCACGCCTCGATGCCGTCGGCCTCGTCCTTCACGGCCACCAGCAGGCTGACCGTCGGGGACGGCGGCAGCGGCGGGAACGTGGCGGCGTGCCGGGGCTGCGCCGGGGCCTCGGCCGGGTCGACGTAGCGGGCGTAGGCCAGGTAGAACACGGCGACGGTGGCGGTGAGCACGGCGAAGCCGTAGAACGCCAGCAGCGGGGCGTACGGCAGCAGGGGCAACTGGCGGGCCAGCAGCACGATCAGCGGGAGCAGCGCGAGCACGGTGAGCAGCCGGCGCAGGCCGCGCCGGACGGGGGCGGTCGCCGGCATCTCAGACGACCTCCCGCCGGGGCAGTCCGGTGAGCCGGTAGGTGGCGTCGAGCACCATCGGCTGCCCGCGCAGCCACGCCTCGTCCAGGCCGGACTGGCGGGTGTGCACGACCACCAGGTCCCACTCCCGGTCGGCCGGGTCGGCGACCCGGTGCAGGAGCTGGCCGTCGGGGGTGCGGACCGTGTCGACGAGGTCGTCGACGAAGGCGACGTCCGCGCCGGCCCGGACCAGCTCGCCGATGATCTCCAGCGCGGGGGACTCCCGGACGTCGGCGACCCCGGGCTTGTAGGTCACCCCGGCCAGCAGCACCCGGGCCCCGAGCAGCGGGCGGCCGGCCCCGGCGAGCAGTTCCCGGATCCGGTCGACGACCCGCCGGGGGCGGGCGGCGATCCCCCGCATCGCGGTCTCGATCAGCGGTGCCTCGCGGCGCTGCCCACGGACCTGCCACAGCAGGTAGTGCGGGTCACACGGGATGCAGTGCCCGCCCACCCCCGGGCCCGGCTGGAAGGCCATGAACCCGTACGGCTTGGTGTCCGCCCCGTCGATCACCTCGGTGACGTCCAGGTGCAGGTCCCGGCAGAGGTCGGCGAACTCGTTGGCCAGGGCGATGTTCACCGCCCGGAAGGTGTTCTCCAACAGCTTGGTCATCTCGGCGGCCTCGGGGGAGCCGAGCCGGTGCACCAGCGGGGTGATCCGGGCCAGCGCGGCGGCGGCCCGCGCGGTGCACTCCGGCGTGGTGCCGCCGACCACCCGGGGGGTGAGTTCCTGCCGGTGCCGGTCGTTGCCGGGGTCGACCCGTTCCGGGGCGAACGCCACGAAGACCTCCTGCCCGACCCGTAGGCCCCGGGCGGCCAGCGGCTCGACCAGCAGCTCGCGGGTGGTGCCGACGTAGCTGGTGGAGGTCAGCACGATGGTCTGGCCGGGGCGGGCGTGGGCGACCACCGCCGCGCAGGCGGCCCGCAACGCGGTGAGGTCGGGGGCGAGGTGCCGGTCCACCGGGGTGGGCACGCAGATCAACACCGTGTCGGCGTCGGCGATCTCGGCGACCGCGGTGGTGAGGCGCAGTGCCGGGTCGGTGGCCCGCAGCGTCTCGCGGAGCCGGCTCCGGTCGTCGTCGAGCAGGTCGGCCCGGTCGGCCCGGATGTCGTCGAGCCGGTCCGGGGAGATGTCCACCCCGGTCACCCGGGCGCCGCCGGCGACCAGGGCCAGGCTGGTCGGCAGGCCCACGTAGCCGAGGCCCACCACTGCGGTACGCGCACCGGGGCCGGCGACGGCCGGCTCCGGCGGGGCGACGGGGGAGACGGGGGCGGTGGTCGGGACGTCGGCCCGGGGGGCGGGCAGGAGCTGCGACATGGTCGGTGGCCCTCACGGAAGGTGAACGGGGATGACCCCAGAGTGCCGATCCGGTCGCCCCGTCGGCTGTCCGTCGAACAGACGCCCGGCCGCAGAAAGACTACGGTCGGTGACTGTCCGTTCGGTCAGTTCTCGGCGCGGTGGCAGCCCGGACGCGTCGTTGTCGCCCCGGTGTCCTGACTCACGGTCGTCCCAACCGACTCACCGGCCCCGCCGGTCACGGTGCCCTCGGCGGTCGACGTCGAGTAAGAATCATCACTGGCGGTGAGCCGCCGGCCGTGCTCCACCGCCCTGCCCCGGCCGGCGCGGCGGGCCGGGGCCGTTGCCCCGGGGTGGTGCCACACCCCGGGGTGGTCCGCCGGTCGCGGTCCGCGAAGCCTTGCCGGTCGCGGGTACGGCGGCTTGCCGGGCGCGGGTGCGGCGCGGTGCCGGGCGGGCGGGGTGGCGCGGCCCGCTGGACATCTCCCGGCACGCCCATCAATGGTCACCGACAGTGAGGTCGTCGTGTCGTTGCCGGGTCGTCACCGGGTGGCGGGACGACGCCCCGACTTTGTCGCCCGGGTGGGCTAGCCTCCGGTGTCTTCTTCCGTCGAGACGTGGAGTGTCCACATGGGATGGTCAGAGGTGTCGGGTGGCTACCAGGTCACTCTCCGCGATGGCGACGTCGTCGCCCGGAACGCGAAGGGGCGGGAACTGCGTTCCGTCCCGGCGTCCCTGCGCGACGATCCGACCGTGGTGGGGCTGCGGCAGCTCACCGAGTGGCTGGGCCGGCACGAGACCCAGTGCCGCACCGACATCGAACGCTGGATGGTGCGGTCGCTGCCGGTGCCGGTCGCGGTCCTGACCGAGGTGTGGCCGGACGAGGCGTGGCGCACCGCGCTCACCGACCTCGTCGTCGCGGTGCTCGACGACGAGGGCCGGCGCGACCCGGACGGCGTGGGCCTGCTCCGCGAGGTGGGCGACGGCCAGGTCGGACTGGTCGACCTCGACGGCGACAGCGTCCGCCGCAGCGCCGACCGGGTCGTCATCCCCCACCCGGTCACCCTCGACGACCTCGACGACCTGCGGGAGTTCGCCGCCGAACTCCAGGTCCGCCAGTCCGTCGACCAGCTCTTCCGGCAGACCTGGGTCCGGGGCACGGACGTCGACGCGACGGCGACCCGCTACGGCGGCTACGCCGGCGGCCGGTACGACCAGCTACGGCACCTGACCGCCCGCGCGACGTCGCTCGGCTACCCCGTCCGCGGCGGCAACGCGGTCTGCCGGATCGTCGAGAACGGCGTCACCGTCGAGGCCCGTTCCTGGGTCGGCGCGGACGACCCGTACTACGAGACCGAGACCGGTGACCTCGTCTTCACCGACCGACACGGCACCGCCCTGCCGCTGGGCGAGGTCGGCCCGGTGGCCTGGTCGGAGGGAACCCGGATGGCCGCCGCGCTGTACGCCGGCCGGGTCGTGGCAGCAGAGCAGGAGGAGGACCAGTGAGCGTCGACGCGACGGACCTGTTGGAGGCGGGCGCGGTGCTGCCCGTCGGCACGGTGGTGGCCAAGGACGACACCACCGACACCCTCACCGCCCGCCGGTACACCCACCCCGTCCTCGCCGGACGGACCGTGGTCCGGCTGGTCAGCGGCGCGCTCGGCGAGGCCGAGGACCTGTCCGTGGAGTTCCTGGGCTTCGCCCCACCCGAGCGGGTGACCCCGGTCGGCGTGGTCCGCCAGCAGGCGCTCGGCTTCCCGGCGTGGGCGCTGGTCAACGACCCCGCCAACGGTTACCACGCGCTCGCCCTGGTCAAGGAGATCGAGCGGCTGGCCCGCACGGCGCGCTCCCGGGTCGGCCCGGCCAAGGACGGCTTCAACGCCCTCGGCGAGCGGCTGGCCCGGTCGGTGCCGCACTTCCTGCCGACGTTCTACGAGGAGGCCGGCCGGGCGTTCCTCGCCGCCGACAGCGTCACCCACGCGGCGACGATGTTCGGCAAGGCCCGCGACGCCGAACGCGCCTACGGGCTGACCATCGACGAGGACCGCCAGCACGCCGTGTTCCTGGAGTTCGCGCTGGCCGGGGCGTTGACCGCGAAGGCGCTCTCCGGCCACGCCCGGGACCTGGCGACCCGGCGCACGCCCGCCGACGCGTACGCGATGTTCCTGCGGCTGTGCGTGGAGCGCACCCTGGGCGGCCTGCCGCCGTACGCGGCGATGCACACCGACCTGCGTCGGCTGGCCCGCGCCGCCGGCCTCGACCCGGCCACCGAGGACGAGCGGGTGCTCGGCGAGCTGCTGGCCGCGCCGGCCCTGCACCGGGCCCCGGAGGCGTTCTGGACGGCCTACCGGCAGCCACTGGCCCGGCTCGCCACGGCCGACCCCGCACTGCGCGGCCGGCTGCTCGGGCTCACCCCCCGCAACTGCGGCGACGACGTCTGGCTGGCGGTGCTGGAGGAGGCCGACGCCACCCGCGCACTGACCGGGCCGGCGGGTGCCGTCCCGGCCGAGGCCGAGTCGCCCGACGGGCCCGCCGGCTGGCTGCGCCGCTTCGACGAGCACCGGGAACGCCGCTCGTGGCGGGTCCGCAAGCGGCACCCCGGGCTGCTCGCCCTGGTGGAGCGGATGGCGGGACGGCTCAAGGCCGACGGGGTGCCGGTCGCGCTCTGCCGCGCCCACGACGCCGTGGACCTCGACCTGCTCGACACCTGCCTGGCGCTGGGGGTGCCCGTCGCGGATCCGGACGGCGACGTCCGGCACCGGCTGGACAACTGGTTCTCCGACGACACCGACGGCCGGCGTGACCTGGTCGCCGTCGCCGCCGACCCCCGGTTCCTGCCGATGCTGGTCGAGGGCGTCGAACGGCGACTGCGCACCGGCGGGCGGGACCTGCGCGACCCGACGCCCCGGGTGCGGGAGATCGTCGCGGTGCCCGGCCTGCGGACCGCCCTGCGCAGCTGGCTGGACACCCTCGCCGACGCCGTCGGGCGACAGGGGCTGCCGACGCTCGACCACCACCTCGACCGGGTCGGCACCGTCGCCTGCCCGACCGGCTTCGCCGTCAACCCCGACGCGGTACGCCGGCTCGTCGACCACGACCTCGGCCCGGTCCTCGGCCGGACGCTGCGCTCCGGCCTGCTCGACGAGTACGGCTGGCCCGCCCTGGACACCGCCGCCGAACGGCTCACCGGGTCGACGGCGGACGTGCAGCTCACCGGGCAGTGGCCGAACCTGCTGCTGCTCACCGGCGACCTGGTGACGGTCATCGGGCCGGACGGGGTGGAGCAGGAACACCTGATGCGGATCCCGGCCGGGGAGAACCGGTACCGCTGGCGGCTGGTGCTGCGCCACGTCGACGGGCAACTGCTGGTCTGCTGGGACCGGGGCCGGGACCGGGCCGCCTACTGGAGCGGCACCCCGGACGACGTCTTCACCCTCGCCGACGACGCCTTCACCACCTACCCCCAGCTGTCGCTGCCGCTGCCCGGCGGCGGGCGCACCATGGGGCGGCGTCCGTTGCGGGTCGGCGACCGGGCCGAGCGGACCGGTGGCCGGGTCATCAGCGACGGCACCACCTACTGGCTGCGCGCCGCCGACAACCCGCTCGGCTGGCAGGAGTACGACCCCACGACGGGCGAGCGTGGACGGTTCTCCCGGCCGACGTTCTTCGAGGACGGCACCGTCGACGGTCGACCCCTCGACGCCGGCGCGTCCTGGCTGCGCCCCACCACGTCGTCCGACAGCCCGCTGGGCCGCGCCGACGGGCTGGCCGGCTGGCGGGTGCGGCGCACGGCGGACGGCGGCTGGTCCGGCGAGGCCGTGAACGGGCGGTCCTTCGCCCTGCCGGCGGGTGCCGCCGACGGCAGGCTCGCGGCGGCGGTGCGGTTCCCCGGCGCGGACACCACCTTCGGGCTGCTGCACGGTGGCCGGGGCGCCAACGGCGAGCTGCTGCTCTGCGCCGAGGACGGCTTCCTGCTCGGGCGCTACCCGTCCGGCGGTGAGCGGTCCGCCTTCGCCGCCGGCAGCCGCCTGGTGCCGCCGCCGGAGTACTGGCACTTCCTGCGACCCCGCGACGAGGTCGGCTCGGCGGCGCTGCGCGGCGTCACCGACGCGCAGGCCGGCGCCCTGCTGGCCGAGGCCGCCGGGCTGGACGCCGACCAGGTGCGTGCCCTGGTCGCCCGGCACCTGCCGCAGCTCACCGCGCCCGCCCTCGTCGCCGGGGTCGCCGGGCTCGTCACCCGGGCCGCCGAGCAGGTGACGCGGCTGCGGCCGCTGGCCGCCGTGCTCGACGGCGAGCAGGACAACGCCCTGCCGGCGCAGGAGGCCCCGGCCGGGGCACCGGCGGTCGACCGGCTGCTCTCCGAGGGACTCGCCGGGCTGATCCAGTACTGCTACAGCGCGGAGGACAGCTCCCTGCGGCTGATCTCCCGCGCGGGCGCCGCGCTCACCGGCACCGACCCGACGCCTGCCGCCCGGGTCCAGCTGGACGGTGACCTCGACTGGTTCGACCTGCTGGGGGTGCTGCCGGCCGCGATGTACCGGGCGGTGGCCCCGATCTGCCTGTCCGAGGTCCGCGAGGCGCTGCTGACGCTGCTGGAGGTGTGCGCCCGCTCCGGGCTCCTCGCCCCGGGCAGCCGGCTGCGGCGGGCCACCCTGGTCGCCGACGCCCACCAGCCGGTCGACCAGGTCCGGGGGCAGCTGCTGACCGCAGGCGACCGGCGGCTGCTGGTGCTCGCCGTCGACACCGACGACCGGGAGGTCGACGTCCTCGACTGGACGCCGACCGGGCGGTTCTCGGCGGTGCCCGGCTTCCGGATCACCGAGGAGCAGATCCTGCCTACCGGTGACGTCACGCCGCAGCGGATCGACGGGTTCCTCCGGCTCGCCCGAGCCAACGAGCCGCTGGAGTGGCAGCCCGAGTGGGCCCGCACCCTGTCCGAGGCGGCGGGCATGAGCCACGCCGAGGCGGTGCTGCTGCTGGCGGGCCTGCCCCGGCTCGTGTGGGAGAAGGCCCCCGCCGAACTGCTGACCATCCTGGAACTGCCCGACCCGGCGGCACCCGCCGCGGCGGCCCGGTTCTGGGGCACCGGCGGTCGTGGCCGGCAGGCCTTCGCCAACCTGCTCGGGCGGCTGATCCCCGAGGACCCGGCGCGGCTGTGGGTCGACGGGCCCCGACAGGATCTGATCGTCGAAGAGTGGGTGCGGCGGCACGGGCCCCGGCGGCCCGTGCCCGACGAGTTGATCGTCGGAGTGGACAAGGCCGAGGTGACCAGCCCGCTGCCGGCCTCGACGGTGCTTCACTGGGTCGCCAACGCGGCCACCGGCCGGTGGCTGGCCGGGTCCGACACCGGCGTCGACGACGACGACGCGCTGATCGCGCTGACCAGGACGCTGCCGTGGCTGGCGTACCACCTGGCCGTCGACGACCCGATGCGGGCGGCGCTGCCGGTCGCCGCCGACCTGGCCCGGCAGCGGCGGCCCGACCCCGGCTTCACCGTCTCCATCGGGCACGTCGACGGCGCCAAACTGCCGGCGTTCACCGCCGCGTTCGGCCTGCCGGTGACGACCGGCCCGGCCGGCACCGAGGTCGGCCCGGTGCTGGTCCCGCCGACCGACCGCTGGCACCGGGTCCGGTTGTACCCGTCCCGGCTGTCCGGAACGGACGATCCGGCGCTGGCCGTGCTGCGGGCCCGCCTCGACCACGTCAACGAGCAGCTGCTCGCGGCGCTGCGGGCGCTGGTCGGCGGCCAGCTCACCGAGGTGGTGTCGCACGTCGTCCCGGCGATGGACGACGGCTTCGCGCAGGACCCGACCCGCTCGGCCCCCGACCTGGTCACCACGGTCGCCACGACGCTCGGGCTGGGCGTCGACGCGGCGGCGCTGTACCTGCAACTGCTCGCCCTGCCCGACCCCACCGACCGCAACGTGGCCCGGTGGACCGGCTGGAAGCCGGCCCGGCTCAAGGCGGCCCGCGCCGAGCTGGCCGCGACCGGGCACGTCGTGGTGGCGAAGCGGCCCCGGGCCGGGCGGTCGCTGTTCCTGCCCGGCGGCTGGTTGGCGCTCAAGGCGCCGCTGCTGCCGCTGGAACGGTGGAAGCTCCCGCTGCTGATCGGGGGCGAGGGCGGCGTGACCGCCCTGGGCATCGTCTCCCCGGTGGCTCCCCCGCCCCGGCTCTTCGCGCTCGCCTGGGCCCGGCTGTGCGACGGCGACGCACCCCGCTTCGACGATCTCGTTACGGAAGGGCGCCGATGACCACCACGACCACGCCTGCGGCCCGGCAGGTCCAGCCGGCCGAGCACGCCCACGCCGCCGAACTGGCGTTCCTCGCCGCGTACGACGACGGGCCCCGGCCGCCGGGCTGGCGGTTGACCCCGCGCGCGGTCGTCACGTTCATCGTCGGCAGCGGCGGTGTCGCGCTGGAGCTGCCCCGGCAGGCCCGCCGCGACGACCTGCCCCGCACGCTGACCGTCACCGCCAAGTTCGTCGGGGAACGGGCGCTCGTCGAACGCTGCGTCGTGACCCTCGCCGGGGAGCGGGGCCTGCTGCTCGTCGGCGAACCGGGCACCGCGAAGTCGATGCTGTCGGAGCTGCTGTCCGCCGCGATCTGCGGCAGCAGCGAACTGGTCGTGCAGGGCACCGCCGGCACCACCGAGGACCAGCTCCGTTACGGCTGGAACTACGCGCTGCTGCTCGCGCACGGGCCGAGCGCCGCCGCGCTGGTGCCCTCGCCGATCCTGGCCGCGATGCGCACCGGCGCGGTGGCCCGGGTGGAGGAGATCACCCGCTGCCTGCCGGAGGTCCAGGACGCCCTGGTGTCGATCCTGTCCGACCGGCGGATCGCGGTGCCGGAGCTGTCCGGCACCGCCGACGCCACCGTTCCCGCCGCACCCGGGTTCACCCTGATCGCGACCGCCAACCTGCGCGACCGGGGGGTGTCGGAGATGTCGGCCGCGCTCAAGCGCCGGTTCAACTTCGAGACCGTCGGCCCGATCGGCGACCTGGCCCAGGAGATCGCCCTGGTGCAGCGGCAGGCCCGCGCCACGCTGGAGCGGGTGCACGCCCCGTTCGCCGTCGACGACGCCGTGCTGGAGGCGCTGGTCACCGCGTTCCGCGACCTGCGGGCCGGGCAGTCGGTCGAGGGCTGGGAGGTGGAGCGGCCGTCCACCGTGATGAGCACCGCCGAGGCGGTGGCGGTCGCGTCGTCGCTGGCGCTGGCGGCGGCCTACTTCCCCGGCGACCGGGACGTGGTGTCGCTGCTGCCGGGGCACCTGCTCGGCGTGGTCCGCAAGGACGACCCGGCCGACGGGGCCAAGCTGCTCGGCTACTGGGACGGCGCGGTGCGGCGACGGGCCGAGGACGGCGCACGCCTGTGGCGGCGGCTGTGGGAACTGCGCGATGTCCTCACCGACTGACCCGCCCGTGCCCGCCACCGGGGAGCCGACGGCGGTCGACCCCACGGTCGCGGTCGCCGCGCTGGCCGGGCACCGCCGCCCGTACCTGATCGGGGTACGGCACCACTCGCCCGCGCTGGCGGTGGCCCTGCCCCGGCTGCTGGCCGGGTACCGGCCGGAGGTGCTGCTCCTGGAACTTCCGCCGGAGCTGGGGCGGTGGCTGCCGTGGCTCGCCGACCCGGCCACCGTCGCCCCGGTGGCGCTGGCCGGGGTCCTCGGCGACGGCGGCGGGCCGGCGTTCTACCCGTTCGCCGACTTCTCCCCGGAGCTGGCCGCGGTGCGCTGGGCCGCCCGCAACGGGGTTCCGGTCGTGCCGTGTGACCTGCCGCTGGCCGACCCGGCCTGGCGGGAACGCGAACCGGGTGCCGCCCCGACGCCGGGCCGGTCGTTCGCCGACGCGCTGCGCGCCGCCGGCAGCGGGCGGGCCGACGAGGATCTGTGGGACCGCACGGTCGAGGCCCGCGCCCCGGGCGCCGACCCGGAGGCGGTACGCCGGGCGGCGCTCGCGGTCGGCTGGGCGCTGCGCGCCGACGCCGAGCGGGGGCCCGGGGTGTCCGCCCTGGACCTGCGCCGCGAGGCCCGGATGCGGCAGTGCCTGGCCGAGGCGGGGCAGCGGCGGGTCGCCGCCCTGGTCGGCGCGTTCCACGCCCCTGCGCTACTGGTCGGGGAGGAGGCCCCGGCGCTGCTGACCGGGCCGGAGGCCCCGCGACCGGCCGGTCCGGCCGGCGCACCGGCGGTGGTGACGTCGCTGGTGCCGTACACGTTCGGGCTGTTGGACGCCCGGTCGGGCTATCCCGCCGGCATCCGCGACCCGCAGTGGCAGCAGTCGGTCCTCACCGCCGACGGCGACCCGGTCGCGGTCGAGTCGGCGACGACGGACGCCGTGGTGGCGGTCTGCGCGGCGATCCGCCGGGCCGGTCACCCGGCGGGCCCGGGGGAGGCCCGGGAGACCGTCCGCCTCGCGCTCGACCTGGCCCGGCTGCGCGGCCTGCCCGCGCCGGGCCGGGGTGAACTGGTCGAGGCGATCCAGAGCGTGCTGGCCCACGGCGAGGTGCTCGGCCGGGGCCGGGCGGTGGCGCACGCGATGGAACACGTGCTCGTCGGGGACCGGCGTGGCGTGCTGGCCCCCGGCACCCCCCGTTCCGGGTTGGCCCCGGCGGTCCGTGAGCTGCTGGCCGGGCTGCGGCTGCCCGGTGCCGGCGACCCGGCCAGGGAGCTGCGGCTGGACCCGCTGCGCTCCGCCCTGGACCGGCGGCGGGAGGTCGCGCTGCACCGGCTCCAGGTCTGTGACGTCGCGTACGCCGAACAGGTCGGCGGCGCGGGCGTCGGCGGGGTGGACCCGGTCACCACCCGGTGGCGGGTGCAGTGGTCACCCCGGACCGAGGCGACGATCGAGGTGGCCGGGTTGCGCGGGGTGACCCTCGGGCAGGCCGCCGAGGGCGCGCTGGTGGAACGACGACGGCGGGAACGCGCCGAGGACGGCCCGACCGTCGCCGCCGTGATCACCGGCCTGGCGGACGCCGCGCGGTGCGACCTGACCGCGCTGGCCGCCCGCCGGCTCGCCGAGGTGGCGGTCACCGTGCCGGCCGAGGGCACCCTCGGCGAGCTGGTCACCGCGCTGGCGCTGCTCGACCGGCTGCGTCTGGGTCACCTGCCGGGCGGTGCCGACCTGCCGCCCGACGAGCTGGGCCGGGTCGCCGAGGCGGTGGAGAGCGCGGCGGTCCGCCCGGTCGACGGGCTGGCCGGCGCGCAGGACGTGGCCGACGCCGAGGCGCTGGCCACGCTCGCCCAGCGGGCCGACGCCGCCGGGGCGGGGTTGCGGCTGGCCGACTGCCTGGCCCGGCTCGCCGCCCGGGGCACCCCGCTGATGGCGGCCGCCGCCGGGGCGGTCCGGGTGCTGCTGGGCCTGCGGGAACCCGCCGCCTTCGGGCGACTCGTCGCGTCCTGGGTGGACACCGCGTCCACGCCCGCCGGGCGGCAGCAGCTCCAGGGCCACCTGACCGGGCTGCTGGTCGTCGCCGAACCGCTGCTGCGGGCCAGCGGCGAGGTGTTCGACGGGCTCCTGGAGCGGGTCGAGACCCTGCCCGACGAGGAGTTCCTCACCCGGCTGCCGGCGCTGCGCGCCGGCTTCCACGTGGTCAGCCCGGCCGGCCGGGACCGGCTGCTGGAGGTGGTCCGGGGTCGGCTCGACGACGCCGGCCCGGACGCCGACGTGGCGGTGCTCGACGATCCGGACGCCCTGCTGGTCCGGCTGCGGGCCGACGCGGCGGGCCGCCGGGCGCTCCTGGCGCAGGGC